>NZ_JBHXJG010000062.1:0-32011 GCF_042723425.1 Streptomyces sp. NPDC058375
CGCCCTCGGTGTGCCACCCGCTGTGACGGCCACCCCGCCGTCGATCACGTCGGCCACCCCGCCGCCCGCATCGACAACCACCACACCGCCGGCTTCCGCCTCTCCGGGGCCGCGCCCCGACACGTACGGGGGACCGACCGGCGAGCCCGCCGTGGTGGAGCCCGCGCCCGGTGAGCGGGTGCCGGAGAGCCCGGAGGACACCGAGACCGGACAGCGCGACACCGACCCGTCCGCGATCAAGGTGGTATCGGGCGAACAGGCCCCCGTCTCCGGCGACATGGGCCAGGACACCACACCGACGGCCACCATCGATGACCCGGAAAAGGCCGCACCTGAGGACGAGCCGAAGGCCACCAGCGACGGCCCCGCGGCCACCCCGGACACCAACCCGACGGTGATCACCACCACTTCGGACAGCACATCGGACGTGAAGCCGCCTTCGGCCCCCGACGGCCCGAAGCCGCCCGCCGACATCAAGTCCTCGGGGGCCACGCCCCCTTCGGACACCGCGTCGGACACCAAGCCGCTGCCCGTCACCACGGCGACGACCCCCACGACGAGCATCGACGTACCGGTCACGTTCAAGCCGGCCGTCGACACCCGCCCCTGGGCCGAGACGGCCACCGACCTCCACCTGGAGTCGGGCCGCGGCGACGCAGGCACCACCCTCACACCCCCGGCCGCGCCGCCCCCGCCCGGGCAGATCACCGTACGCCCCGCGGACCCGGCACAGGACCAACCACCGCAGACACTGCGGGACTTCCTGCCCGAAGACCAGTGGTGGACCTTCTACATCGACCCCAAAAACCACGAGGCCGCGCTCGAAGCCTTCCCGGACGACCCCGGCTCCTACTACGACCACGACCGCTCACCGGGTTTCCAGCAGGGCATGGTGTCGGCGTACACGCAGTTCCTCGGCGACCCCGGCACCGTCTCGACGCCCATGGACTCGACCTCGTACCGGACCATGCACGGACTGGCCACCGGCCATCTCGGCCGGACGATCGGCTGGTCCGGCGGCGGCGCCACCCAGTTCCCGCTGCGGGGCGAGACGCTCGCCGACGACATCTTCGACGAGCGCATCGGCGACCAGCTGCTGGTTTACGACACGACCAGCCGCGACTGGTCGACGCCGCTGCCCAAGCCCCGACCGGTCACCATCCTGACCCGGTTCATGCACAACAACCCGTCGCTGGCGACCAATTACGGCAAGAACGCGGCCCCCGGCCTCGTCGACACGCTGTTCCAGCAGCACTACGCCCGCGTGTCCGACCCCGACGCCGACGACGCGGCCAAACTCGCCTCCATCGTCCGCACCATCCGCGCGCTGCACGTCGTCCACCCGTTCCAGGACGGCAACCTCCGGTCCAACGTGCAGATCCTGCTGCCGAAACTCCTGCTGGAGCAGGGCCTGCGCCCCGTCGTGCCGGACAACATGTACAGCCTTTTCCAGGGCGGTCGCTCCGTACCGCAGATGGTCGACTCCCTTATCCGTAACGGCGCTCTGGACACCGGAAGGCCGCGCCCGCAGCAGGGCGAGACCGCCGCCGACGTGAACCTGGAGTCGCGGCGGGACAGCGCCATGGACACGGGCGACGTCCCGGTCGCCACCAGCAGCTCCGACGGCGACAACAGTACGCCGCCGCCCCCCACGGCCGGGCCCTCCATCACCACGCTGGACCGGAAGACAGTGCCCTTCAGCGAGCTCCGGCGCTTCGTGCCGCAGGCGCAGTCTGCTCCCCAACCCGGCGTGGCCGTACAGACGTTGACCATCTCGCAGAGCCCGGCCGAGGACGGTACGGGGCAGAGTACGGGCCGTGAGGCGCTGCTCGGCCAGGACAGCTTCCGCGGGGTGCGCACCACCTCGGCCGAGCCCCCGCCGCTCGGGGCCTCCGAGGCGCCGCCCGCTCCCCGAACCGTCTTCACCGGCCCGCCGACCGCGCTCCCCGGCTCCGGCACCGAGCGGGGCGCCGACTACTTCGTGGGCCACGGCACGCCCCGTACTGTCACGCTCGGCACGGACAACGCCGCGTACCCGACCGTCAAGGTCAGCGGTGTGCAGCTCGGCGAGGTCCTCAAGTCCTGGGCGCAGGACGGGGACCAGGACCGGCCGCTGGTGCTGTTCTCCTGCGAGACCGGGCAGCAGCCGAAGATCGCGGGGCTGCCGGTGGCCCAGCACGTGGCCAACCGGACCGGGCGCCCCGTGTACGCGCCGACCACCGAGGCGGGCACCGCGAAGGACCGGGACGGCAACGTCCGCGCGGTCCTCGCCGAAGGCCCCGGCGGGCCGGGCCGGTGGCGGCTGTTCACCCCGGAGCCCGCCGGGACCGCTCTGGACGGTCTGGCGCGCGACGCCGGACTGCACGGGGGCCCGGACCCGGCCGACGCCTTCGCCCGCGCCCGTACCCTCCAGCAGATCCGCACCCTGCGCGAAGTCCTCGGACCGGACGCCGAACAGCAGCCCCGAAAGCGGGGGTTGCTGGCGGCCCTCGCCTACGTGGACGGCCTGCGCTGGCGTGACCCGGGCACCGCCGCGCGGTACGGCGACGGCCGGATGACCCCGGAACTGCTCGACCGGATGGTCACCGACTGGCACACCGCCAACAACGGCACCACCGTCGACCCGGCCGCCGGCCCCACCCCGGAGCAGTACACCGCGTTCCTTGAAGCCGCAGCCGGACTGCGGGCCGGCGCGACTCCCGAGACCACGCTCGACGCGCTGTTGCCGCCCCCGCCGCCCGAATTGCCCCCGGACACCCTGGTCTCGCAGCCCGACGTGCTCGGCCTCGCCTACGCACGCTCCGCGCAGATCACCTGGTCCCTGTCGAACGCCCCGCTGCCGTTGTCCGAACTGGGCCTCGGCCCCGCCGACACCGCCGAGCTGGCCCGCCGCCTGCACCACCCGGAGCTCACGGCCGCGACCGCCCCGACCGGCCCGCAGGACACGCCGGGGTCCGAAGGAAGCCCGCCTCCGCCGACGCTCCCGGTCAACTCCCGGGCCGTCAACGCCTACACGGCTCGGCACACGTACGGCATTCCGGAGAAGAACTTCGACAAGTTCCGCGACCTGGCGCGGGACCGGAACGTCGTGGTGGACGTGCGGCCGACGAATCCGTCGGCGCCGAAGTGGCTGGACGCGGGGGCGATGCCGAAGCCGCAGGACATCAAGGCGAAGACGGTCAACGAGGTCGACGTCCTGCTCGGCGCCGATGCGGACACGATCGGTCTGGTCGGCTTTTTCCAGCCGGTGCTGCCCGCCGAGGGCTCCGTTTCGCGCGGTGACTGGGACCGGGTGGTCTCACGGTTCAACCAGCGGTCCACCGAGTTCCGCGAACTGGCCGGAAAGATGGCCCAGTACGAGGCCGAAGGTCGCTTCGTCGTCCAGAACGGCGTCGTCTACGGTGTCGACGAGGCCGGTGACCGGCGCCCGATCACGGGTGACCACGATGTGTTCGACGTGTCGTCCCCCGACGGCTCACGGCTCTCGCATCCCGACCACGACGCGCTGATCGACGAGATGCGGGCCAAGGACATGGCCGTCGTGCACGGCGCGCACATGTTCTGGAATCCGCCGACCGCGTTCGACAAGTCGGTCTTCGACAAGATCGTCGGCTCCCATCAGGCCCCCTCCGGCGAACCGCTGCTCCGCTTCACCCCCAACAGCGACCAAGCCGTCCTCACTTGGACGCAAAAGCTCAAGCCCGGACAGGTCGACTCCTACACGGCCCGGCACATGTACGGCATTCCGGAGAAGAACTTCAACAAGTTCCGTGATGTGGCGCGGGACCGGAATGTGGTCGTGGATGTGCGGCCGACGAATCCGTCGGCGCCGAAGTGGCTGGACGCGGGGGCGATGCCGAAGCCGCAGGACATCAAGGCGAAGACGGTCAACGAGGTCGACGTCCTGCTGGGGGCCGATCCCGAAACCATCGGACTGGTCGGCTACTTCCGGCCGGTGCTGCCGGATCAGGGATCGGTTCCGGTGGACGCGTGGGACCGGGTGGTCTCGCGGTTCAACCAGCGGTCCACGGAGTTCCACGAACTGGCCGGGAAGATGGCCCAGTACGAGGCCGACGGCACGTTCACCGTGCACCAGGGGATCGTGTTCGGTTTCGACGACGCGGGCGGCCGCCGTCCGATCACCGGCGACCACGACCTGTTCGACGTGTCCTCGCCGGACGGTCCCCGGATCTCGCCCGTGGAACACGACGCGCTGATCGACGAGATGCGGGCCAAGGACATGGCCGTGGCGCACGGTGCGCACATGTTCTGGAATCCGCCGACGGCCTTCGACAAGTCGGTCTTCGACAAGATCGTCAGGTCCCACGAGGGTGCGTCCGGCGAACCGCTGCTCCGCTTCAGCCCCGGTAACGACCACGCCGTCCTCGTCCACCCCGAACCCCGCCCGGCCGCGGCCCCGCCCACCCGGCCGGAGAGCATCGCCGAGGACGTCCAGCTGTCCGGTAAGGACGCCGGGACGCCCGGCCTCGCGGACACCGTCCACGCGGACGGCCGGGCCTTCCGCAGGATGCCCGCCCGGCCCGACGGGGACTGCCTTTTCCGGTCTCTCCTCGACACCGCGCGCAGCCACGCCGTCCCGCCCCCGTGGGCTGCGCGGAACGTCGCCGGACTCCGCGGCCTGCTCCGCGACCGGCTCACCGGCTCCGAACTGCTCGCCCCGGACGTCGAGGCCACCCCCGACCCGGTGCTCGCCGTCGTCGACGACCTCCGGATGACCGCCCTGGCCGGGGTACGGGATCCGGAGGCGCGGGACCGGATCGGGCAGCGCTGGGACCGGATCGAGCAGGCGGTCGTCACCGACGGGGACGGACGCCGGTGGCGGCGCATCCTCCGGGACAGCGGCTACCCCCGCCTCGCCGACGTGGTGCCCACTCCCGCCGACGCGCGGCGGCTCGGCACCGACGGGCTGATCCTCGCGGCGGCCGAACTCACGGCCCTGTGGTCCTCGCCCTTCGCCGACGCGCTCCCGCTCGCGCTGGCGCACACCCTCGACGTCGAGCTGCGGCTCGTCCGCCCCGACGCGTCGGGGCCGGCGGGTACCTCCGTCACCCCGCTCCACCCGGGCGGCCGGGGCGGCACCCTGTACGTGGCCTACAACGGCGCCGACCACTACGACGCCCTGGTCCCGGCCACCGCTCTGCCCACCGCCACGTCCGCCCCGGCCCCCGCTCCCACGTCCGCCCCGGCCACCGAGACCCCGGCCGGCTCCGACGTCTTCGGGGAGTGGCTGCGGAGCATGGGCGGCGTCACCGACCTGGACGCCCCCACCGAGGAGAGCCCGGACCGGGGCGATCCCGTACCGCTGGAGACCCAGCTGGAGCGGCACCGCCCGGCACGGCTGCTGACCGGCGAGGACGCCCGGCCGCCGGGCCCCGCCCCGCGCACGGTCACCTTCGACGACGGCAGTCGCCTCCCCACCGTCCTGATCAGCCCGGACGCCGATCCGGACGACGGTCCCACCGGCCCGGGCGCGCGGACCGCCGCCGGGCCGCCGAGGACCGGGCTCCTCAACGGCCCGGGCGTCCTCACCCTGCGTTCGCCCGAGCAGGTCGCGAAGGAGGTCTTCGACCAGCTGCCCGAGAAGCTCCGCGCCCAGTTCGACGAGGCGGAGCTGCTGCGCCTGCTGAAGGACCAGCCCGGCGCGTTCACCGCCCCGCGCGGCGCGCGCTTCGTGGGCCGGGAGAAGTCCGGGGTCGGCCACGAGATGATCGTCGAGGCCGTCCCGTACCACCGTTGGGAGCGTTTCGGCGAGGTCGGCGGCGCGACCGTCCGGCTGGACACCATGCGGCGCGGTCAGGCCGGTACGGGCGGCGGGCGCAGTGTCGGCGTCGGCCGCCGGGTCGCCGCCGCGCTGGGCATGGGCCCGCCGCTCAACTGGATGCTCAAGATCGGCGTCTCGCTGGGCTGGACCCGTAAGACCGACTACACCCAGGGCACCCAGGCGTACCACCAGAGTGAGTACCGGGCCTGGGAGGGGTCGCACCTGCATCTGGATGATGTCCACTACCGGGTGCGTGTCGAGCGGGTCACCGAGGCCCCGAAGCCCCCCGCCCCGCCGCCGCTCGCCCCGACGACCCCTGGGCCGGGCACCCCGCCCGCCGCAACTCCCCGCTGGCAGCGCAGCCAGGTGCACTCCGCCGCCTTCGCCATGCGGGACGGGCTTAGCTGGCGGCTGCCCGACGACCTCACCGTGCCCTTCACGGGGCCGAAGCGTGCCCCGGAGACGCTCACCTTCCCGGACGGGGCCGAACCGCGGATCACCGACACGACCGCCCTCCACCTCACCGATCCGCCGGAGGACGTCGCACTCGCCATCTCCGGTGCGCGTCCCGGCAGTTCGGCCCACCGCACGCTGATCTCGTACGTACGGCCCGGGCGGCTCCTCGGCCTCTTCGGGAGGCTCTCCGGGCCCGTCAGCGGCCCCGAACTGACCCGGGGCAGCGCGCAGCACCCGCTGGGCCATCTGATCGTCGAGCGGTCGATCCCGCACCGGGCCACCCTGGTCACGGAGTCGGTCAAGGCGGAGGTCCGCGACCTCACCCAGACCACGTACCAGAACCAGCGCGCCCACCTCCGCGACACCCGCTTCGGCGTCCAGGTCACCGCCGGTCCCAACTACACCCTCATCGGTCCCGAGACCGATGTACGTCTTCAGGGCGGCCCCCTCGTCCGCGCCGATCTCAGCGCGGGCCGGGGCCACTACCTCGGCTCGGACGCCGCTCGGAAGGTGACCGGCCGCGTTCGCAACCACCCGATGGCGCTGTACCGGGTGGAGCGCACCCTGATGGTGCGCACGGCCGGACAGCCGGCCTCCGCCGCCCGGCCGGTCCGGGTGGTCAGCCTCGACTGGTACTCCACCCAGGACGCGCGCCGCCTCGCGGGCTGGGACAGCCGTACGCCCGGAGCGACCGGCCCGAACCCGGACGCCGAGCCGCCGGTGCCGTGGTACCTCACCCGCGAGGACCCGGTGCACCTGGGCGGCCAGGTCCGCGCCGAGGGCTTCGTGCCGGACCAGCGGCCCCCGGCCCCGGCGACCACGGCCCCAACGACGACGGCTCCCGCGCCGGGGGCGACCACGCCCGCCCCGGCTCCGGTCACGGCTGTGCCCGCCCCGGCCCCCACCCCTCCGGACCCCCTGAAGGCCTTCACCGACACGGTCCTGGACACGCTCCACCGCGCGTACCCGTCGCTCTTCGTCCCGCCGCTGATGCTGCGCCACCCCCACCTGGCCAAGCTCTGGTACGGGGACGGGCGCATGCGGACCGCCCTGCACAACGAGCGCCAGGTGCGTGAGGCGCTGAACCGTCCGAGCCTCGCGCAGAGCCTCGACGACCTGACCACCACCGGGGTGCCGGTCACCCTCACCGAGGACGGAAAGGTCCGCCGGGGCCACCACACGCTCATCCTGCGCGCCCGCCTCACCGACCGGCGGTTCGAGACCACCCTGAGCGAACGCTCACTGCGCAACGCCGTCATCGGCACCGAGATCTCCGGCCAGGGCCAGCAGGAGTCCACCACCCTCTCCGCCGGCGTCGAACTGGGCATCTCCCCGCGCGACCACGGCAAGGACCCCGGCACCGGGCTGCCCCGCCAGACGGGCAACGTCTCCCTGGGTGCCCGGTACGCGCAGACGCGCACCCGCGCCGGCAAGAACACCGTCGCGGTCGCCCACGACCAGCTGACCTTCCAGAACGGCGCCGATCTCTACAGCTACCAGGTGGAGTTGGGCGCCAGCTTCGAGGGGCACCGCCGCCCGCGCGGCTGGACCCGGCTTGTCTCGGTGGGGCTGCTGGGCGCGGGCGTCTTCGTCAGCAAGGTCGCCGAGCGGCCGCTGTTCGCCCAGGGCGCCGAGACCGTGGGCCGGGTGGAGCTGGCCGTCCCCGCCGCCCACGGCTCCGACCGCCACGCCCCCGCCGACCCTCCGGCCACCGGCCCCGCGCCGGCACCCGCGCCCACCCCCGTACCGCGTCCTCTCGCTTCCACCGAGGCGGACCAACTCCTCGACGGCACACGCCCCTTGCCCCGCACGTCCTCGTCCGACCGGCAGCTCGTGAACAAGCTGCTCAGCGCCCCGCACGTCGTCCTCAGCACCGAGGGCGGCGAGCAGCGCCAGCAACTCGTCCAGGACACCGCCGACCGCGCCACCGGCACCTCCTGGCACGTCAGCGCCCCCGGCACCCCGATCCGCACCGCCCTGCGCCGAGCCATGGCCAACCTCGGCGTCGCCGGACAGCTCGGCCAGTACCTGGGCCCGTTCGGCTCCCGCATCACCGGACTCACCGGCGCGGGCCCCTTCTCGACGCACTACCTCGCGGCGGCGGTGCGGGGCGAGTTGGAGAACGTACGCGTCAAGAGCGACCCGAAGCCCGGCAGCCTCGAAGCCACGATCGGCAACGAACACCGCGTCGCCGGCACCTCCGGCACGGGCTCCCGGACGACCCTGGGAATCCAGGGCGCCGTGATGCCGGTGCAGCGGGCCCCCGGCCAACAGGCACTGGTGGGGACGTACTCGACCGCGCTCCAGTACGCCTGGGGCAAGGGCCGCAGCGTCTCCCAGACCCTCACCCGGGGCCGCAACACCACCCTCAGCTACGCCGGCCGGATGTACCTGGTGGTCGCCGACGCCGCCGAGACCGTTGCCGTACGGGACCGCTGGACGGCCGCGATGGGGGCGGTCGGCACCCGCTCCGGGGGCCGGATCAGCTCCGCCGCCGGCCGGATCTCCGACCGGCTCGGGCGCGGCCTCTCCCCGCGCCGGGCCGCCGCCGCGCTCCAGCGCATCCGCGACGCGGTGATGTTCCACCTGCCGATGCAGGACGCGATCGAGGCCGGGCTCGCCCCGGACGGCCTCGGGACCACCACACCGGACAACCTGGGTGGCGGCTACCGGCTGCCCCCGTTCCTCCGCCGCCGCCACTTCCCCTCCCACCCCAGCGGCCGGCTCGACGCGAGCCGGGCGGCGCAGCAGCTGATGGGGCAGCTGGAGCGGATGGGCGTGCCATCGCACGACCGGGAGCAGGTGCTCCAGCGTCTCTCGCCGGACTTCCTCCGCTCCCATGTGCACGAGCTGACCACCGACGGGATGGCCCTGCCGGTCCACTACCGCACCTGGACGAGCCCGCACCACCTGCCGGTCGGCGGCAGCCCCGGGCAGCTGAAGCTGACCCTGACGCCGGTCACCACCACCGTGGAACGGCTGCGTACGGGCTACGAGTTGGAGGACTACCGCACCACCGCCCGCGACGACGTCGACGGCCGCTCCCAGGACCGCGGCGGCGACGTGACGCTCAGCGCGAGCGAACGCGCGCCGGGCGGCGGGGTCCTGGTCGCCAACCCGGCGCTCCAGGGAACGGCGGCCAAGCAGCGGTCGAGCAATGTGACCGAGGCGGTCGGCAGTACCGCGATGCCCAACATCGCCACCACCCAGGCACACGCTGAGATCGTCACCACGTACACCCTGACGGCCACCCTGGTCGACGCGTCCGGGAAGCCCCTCGGCCCCACCGCCACCGCCCCCGTCGGCTCCCTCAACGAGATCCTCCCGGCGAGCCTGCTCACCCCGACCGGCGACGGCGCCGACGGGGCGCTCACCGAACAGGACGTGCCGGAACCCTCGCGCGAGGTAAAGGTACTGACGGCTGATCAGGCACTGCCGGAGTCCATCGCCCGGTGGCGGACCACGGACGGCGGGACCGGCGAGAGCGACCCGGACATCCTGCCCTTCGACGATGTGATCGGCTCCGGCATCCTCGCCGTGGACATCCTCGGCTCGGCCAACGTGCAGGACGCCCTGACCCTCGCCACCGCCCGCGCCGACGGCTTCCCCGGCGACACGGACCTCGGAAAGCGGCACACGGGCACCGCACTCACCGACCGCGTACGGATGGCCCGCCACACCCCGCTCACCGGCCTCGGCACCGCCCCGGCCCAGGCCCAGCAGGAGGCCACCTCCCAGGTCGGTCTGACCGCGGGGTTCCGCGAGGCGCTCGGAGCCGACGGCTCACCGCTGCCCACCCAGTCCTCCGCCCGCCTCCTCGGCCAGTCCCACACCGCCGACTCGCGCCTCTACGCCAAGATGCACCGCGGTGGCGCCCGGCTGCTCGCCGTGGAGAACAAGCCGCGCATGGAGGCCATGCAGCGGCGCAAGACCGGCGACGCGCTGGACGCGGGCATCACCGACAACGTCGAGGGCGCGGTCAGTACGTCGCCGCTGGCGGGCAACAGCAACGCGGGCGTGACCAACCCCGGCGCCACGGTCCCCATCGGCGGTGCCAACGACTCCACCGCGCTCAGGAGCGCCAACGACACCACGCTCGGCACCCACGTCAAGGTCGTCACCGATCGCAGCATGCTCTTCGCGGTCCCCGTCAGCTGGCTTTCGGTGGCCGAGGTGGACCACCGCGTCACCGACAGCCGCCCGATGCAGGCCCTCGGCAAGCCCCGGCGCGGGCCCCGCGCCGTCGAGGCCGAGACCACCGCCCTGGTCTGGCTCCGCGAGGACATCGCCCGCGACTACGGCCTCCTGGACGACACCACCTTCCCCGACGAGGCCCGCACCGCCTGGGACGACCAGGCGAAGGCGGCGGCCGACCTCGCCACCGCCGAGAAGAACTACTACGACGCCCGCGCGAAGACCAGGGAGACCTGGCTCGACCTGAGCCCCGAGGAGCAGGCCGCGCTCGGGGACGACGACCGGCCCACGGTCCTGCCGAAGGCCGTCGCCCAGTCCCCGGCCGTCACCGCCTGGCAGACCGCCCGCGACGAGGTACGCCGCTGGCAGCAGCGCCTGGACACCGCAGCGAAGGACCACCACCGCCTCCACCTCGCCGCCGCCCGCCTCACCGCCCACCACCAAGGTTCGGGCTCGGTGCCGGTGAAGGACGCGCCGCAGGAGTACACCGCGCCCGACTGGCGCTCCGAGGCGCCGGAGCCGTACACGGTCACCGACGCCACCGACTCCGCGCCGCGCACCCTCACCTCGCCCGACGGGCGCACGGCCCACCAGGTGCACGAAGTGCCGCACGACGGGGCCTCGTTCTTCCACGCGCTGCTCGCGACGGCCCAGGACCGGGGCAGGCTGCCCTTCCTGCTCGACGCGGACCTCGCCGACCGGTTCACGGCCGACCCCGGCGACCCGGCGGTCACCAGAGAGGCCGTCGACGCCGCGCGCAACCGGCTCGCGTGGGCGCTGGGCGACGACCGCAACCAGGACCTCCTGGACGGCCTGGCCCTGGATGCGGCGGACACCTTCACCCAGGCCGAACTGGACTACGCGGAAATTGACCTGACGGACGCTCAGCAGGCGGAGTTCGACGCGTTCGGCCGGCTCCCGCAGACAGTCTGGCCGAGCCCGGAGCAGCGAGTGGCGCTGGCCATGGCGGCCTTGTCGCGCCCGTTCACGGCCGAGCCCACGGCGGTGGGCCCGAAGGCCGGAGACCCGTCCCCGCCCGAGCGCAGGGCAGGGGACCACGGCGGCGCGGACCTGCTGCCCGCACTCGCGGCCCGGGTCCTGGGCGCCCCGGTGACGGTCGTGACGCGGGAGGGGCGGCAGCAGACATTCCTGCCGCAGGGCGCCGACCCGGCGACGGCCGACGCGGCCTCCGGCCCGGTGCTCTTCGCTGCCGACGGCTTCTTCTCCGCCGCGCTGACACCCGGCACGACGCCGCCGATCACCACCGCGCTGCCGACCCCGCCGACCACCAGTACGCCTTCGGCCAGTACGGAGACCACCCCCAAGCCGCCCGCCCACCGCAGCCACGCCATCCCGCCCTGGCTGCCTCTGCCTCCCGCCGACGCGGACGGCCCGCGCTACCGGCTGGACCGCGACGGTCTCCTCACCGCACCCGACGGCGCCACCTACACCCAGGGCGCTCCGGCGGGCCGGGGCAACGGCTTCTTCGCCGCACTCTCCACGGCCTTGCGCCACGCCGCCGAGCAGCCCGGCCGCGACGCGCGGGCGGCGGCCCGACTCCGGACCCGCGCCGGGGCGTCGCCCGCCCAGCTGATGCGCCTGAACGGGCTCCCCGGCGAACGGGCGGAGCGCGACGCGCTGTTCTCGCCCCCGCCGCCCGCGAACCATAAGGGTGTCCCCGCGCTGAGCCAGGACGCCCTCGACGGCCGACTGCGCCGCCACCTGGCCAACGCCCCATGGGGCCCGGAGGCCGACCGTGCGGTGGCCGAGTGGGCGGCGAAGGCGACCGGCGCCACGGTCACCCTGATCGAGGAGAACGGCACCGCCCACACCTACGCGGGCCCCTCCGCCGACGTGCCGGTCCTCCGACTCCGCCGCCGGGGAGGGGACTTCGTACCGCTGCTTCTCCGGACTCCGGCCCCACCCCCGGCACCGAAGCCGAAGACGTCCACGCACGGCGACGTTCCAGGGCTGCCCGGGGAGGAGGAGGCGTACGAACTCAGCACGCTGTCCGGCGCGGAGCCCCAGCCGCAGCCCCACAACACCACCCGCATCGGCACCGACAGCGAGTCCGACAGCGAAACCGACTCGGCATCCGATGCCGACTCCGACTCCGACAGTGAGGAGGACACCCCGATCTGGGCCGACCCCGAGTGGCTGACGGCCATCTTCGGCCCGCAGTGGAACAGGGCCCCGCGCGCCCGGCTCCAGGAGACCTCAGAGGCTCTCTACGCGCTCGTCGAGGCGGCGGCGGGCGGCCGTCCGACCCGTGCCGGGCTGGCCGACCTCGTCCGGCACGTCCTGCATGTGCCGCACCGGGCCCGGGTGAGCAACCAGGACGTCCTGGACCTGGGAGCGCTGGCGCTGGAGGCGTCGTCGGACGACCTGGCGACCGCCGATGACCTCGCCGTGTACTTCGTCGACCGGCAGATCGAGACCCGGCGGGACACCCTCGCCGATGAGACCCTCCTCCGCACGGCGGAACGGACTCCGGCGGGGCGGGACTTCACGGGGGCGGGTCGGGGTCTGCCCGCTCCGGACTCCTACCTCGCCGAGCGTTCCGGCGGAGTGGCCGGGCAGGGCGCGCCATGGCGGAACCCGTACCTCTTCGTGGCCGAGGCGGCGGAGGGCGGCGGCGTCGAGATCGTCACGCCGTGGCGTACCTTCGTGGTCCGCGACGCCGAGGAGATGGCCCGGATCATCTCGTACGACTCCCGGCGTCCGGGCGGTGCGGACATCGTGCTCGCCCTGCCCCCGGCGTTCGCCGCGCAGGTCGCCAACCTGGTCGCCGGTACGACGGCCCGCCCGGTCTGGTACCCGTTGGGCCCGGCCGAAGTGGCCACCCACCCCACCACCGGGGCCGCCCACCTCGTGGTGCACCGGGAAGCCGGGGAGACCGGGCCGGACTGGACCACGCCCCCGCCGCCGCAGGAGCCCGGCCTGCCCGGCGCCCGCGACCTCAGCAGCGACGGCGACAGCGACAGCGACGACGGCCGTGACAGCGACAGAGACAGTGACGGCGGCTCCACCAGCGACGGCGACGCGGAGTTCGACCGGCTGGCCGACCAGTTGCAATGGGAACGCCGTACCGACGCCTTGCGCGCCCGACCCCTGGTCACCCGCGACTACGAGGTCGTCGACGAGAGCGGCACCGGAGTGCTGTTCAACGACCTCGGCCCCCGGACGGTCGGCGAAGTCCCTACGCAGGAGGAAGGGGAAGGGCCCGCGCTGGTCCTGCCCCACCAGGCTCCCGGCGCCGTCCCCGCCGCCGACCGGCCGCCGCTGCACATCTCCGAGGACCGGACGGTCGCGCTGCTCTCGGCCGGGAACGACACCACCGGACGGGGCAGGCAGGTGTACGCCACCCGGGCGGCGATCGAGCGCTCCTCGGCCCGCCTGGCCGCCGCCGGAGCCGGAGTGCGGCTGGAGACCGACCCGTCGGTGCGCGTGGTCCTGACCCGGGAGGACGGCACGCCCGGCGAACCGCTGTTCCGGGTGGAGCCCCGGTTCCTCACCGCCTCCGGGTCATCCGAGCACGCCTTCACCCGGGACTTCGCCCGCATGGTCGCCGGAACGGATGCCGCGCCGCTCTCCCACCTCGCCTTCCGCACCCCGGACGGTACGGTCGCCACGGTCCCGGTCAACGGACTGCACGGCCGGGAGGTCACCGGCACCCACCACCTGGCCCAGGCGCTGACGGAGGTCGCCGACGGCACCCGTACCGCCACCGACGTCACCCCGGACTGGGCTGCCCGGCAGGCGGGCCGCGACCCGCGCTTCACCGGCGGAGTGGTGGGCGCGCCCACCCCGGGCGAGGCGTACGGCCAGGCCCTCCGCCACACCCAGGACAACACGCTGCGCGGGCCGTTGACCCGGGCCGCCGCCCGGACCGGGGTCAACGAGTACGCCTGGGCGGAGGTCGGCGAGGGCTATCTGATCCAGTCGGTCAGCACCACCAACGACAGCGGCGCCCAGCTCTTCAACCACAACCACGCCAAGCCCGGCGACCCGGTCGGCCCGCACGCCCCGTACCACTTCGCGCAGGTGGTGCTGGCGAGCGAGGACGGCAGCCACCAGATCACCCTGGAGAACGAGACCCACTCCCGTACGCCGATCCCGGTGGACCAGCTCGACGCCGTCGTCGACGAGAACCTCGACCGCTACGACGAGGACGAACTGAACGCACTGGCACAGGAGTCGGAAGCCCGCGCCGAGAGCATGCGGCGCGACGGCGCGGTCCCGGCGGAGATCGCCCGGCTGGAAGGATTCGCCCGTGCGGCCCGGGCCCTGGCCGCCGTCCACGAGGCCGAGCACGTCCGGTGGTACTTCGCCGAGGACCGCCCCGAACACGCCCTGGCCCAGCGCGAGGTGGACCAGGCCCGCGCCCGCGCCCGGGACGCCGTACGGGCTGCGGCACCGGTCCTGGACGACAAGGACCAGTGGTTCTTCCGGGCCTACAGCAAGCGTCCCGGCGAGTCCACTCACGCGGTCAACGCGGCGCTGCTGTCCGACCTTTCACCGGCCGTCTCCAATCCGATCACCACGGTCGCCCTGCACGGCCACGCCCTCCGCCCGGACCAGCGGACCGTACGGTTCGCCGAACAGCAGCACACCCTGTCGCCGGACGCGGACGCGAACCTGGACGCCCTGGCACTGTCGCTGGCCCGCACCGGCCTGTGGAACCACGCCAACGGGCTGCCCCTGCCCACGGTCACCCTCACCGGACACGGCAACCGCTCCCGGGCCAGCGGTGAGAAGCGCGCGGCGGCGGTCGGCAAGGCGCTCGGGGACCGGCTGGGCCGACTGCTCAGGACGTTCCAGGAAGGCGCTCCCGGCCCGCACGTCCGGCTCGCCGACTTCACGCTCACCCTGGACGCCCAGCGGGTCCGTCGCGCCACCGACCCGGACCGGGGACGGGTGGTGACCGTGGACATCGACGACCACCGGCACGCCTCGTCCCCCGTCCCCGGCCGCCCTGCTCCCGGCCGCACCGCACCCGCCGGGGAGCCGCCCCGCACCGAACCGCCCGCGCTGCCCCGCCCGACCGCCGAGCCGGCCCCCGGGACCTCACAGCCCGCCGGTACGGACCCGGCCACCGCAACTCCGCCCACGCGCCCCGACACGGCCGAGTCCACCCGCACGTCCACCACTCCCTCCCACCGGGATCCGTCCCGCCCCGGCCGCCGGTCCGCGACGCCCAGCCCCGACCGGGGCGCACCGGTGCCAGCCTGGGTCCAGGCCCGTATCCGGTACGCCGAGGAGTCCGTCGCCTTCGAGCGGAGACTGGCCGAACACCTCGCCGAGAACGAGGCGGTGACGGAGGAGTTCCGCAAGATGGCGCGCGCCGCGTGGGACCGGGCTCGGCAGCAGTACCCGCGCGCCCTCGCCACCTTCGGCAGCGAGAACCCGAGCATGCCCGGGTCCGTCGGCACCCACCGGCCCGTCCTCCAACAGGTGCTGCGGACCGGCAATCTCAGGGAACTGGTGACCTTCCTGTTCCAGGGCATCTCCAGCGACCTGGTGCCCGAGATGCTGGGAGGCAGGGAGGACCCGAACCCGGAGATCGAGAACGAGCGTCCCAGCCGCCGCCAGGCAGAAGCCCGCGCCGAACTGGAGCGGATGGCCGCACAGTTGAACCTGGACGACACCCTCTCCGTAACGGAGAAGCAGGCGGCGCTCGCCCGTGCCACCCGCCTGCACACGGTCCAGACGGACCCCGACGACGTACGCCCACCCCTGAGCCGGGCCGAGCGCCCCTTCGCGGTGAACGAGCTCGGCCTCACCTGGATGCCCGCGTCCTCCGTGTACGACCTCGCGATGGCATCCGGTCTCCAGGGGGCGTCCGAGGACACGGGGGGCCTGGTCCTGACCGGCACCGCGGGTTCGACCTACCGCTTCCTGGTGCACGCCGCCCGGATGCGGGACCAGTGGGGTATCGATCTGGACCTCGGGCTGATCCGGGCCGGGATGATCGCCATGTCGCTGTCGGCGGGCCACCACTCGTTCCACGAGGTCATGCGCGGCGCCCAGTTGGCGCTCGACGGCATGCCCGGCCACGACCCGGCGCTGGACTACCGGGACAACTGGGGCCGGTACTGGAACGTCCACCCGCTCACCGAGCAGGAGCTGCGCGACCACGTCGCCCGGGACGGCCTCTTCCCCGACGAGCACGCCCGGGCCGTGGTGGAAACCCCTGCCTCGGCGCGCACTCCCTTGCTTCCCTGGCAACCGCGTTGAAGCGGCGAGTCATTGTCCTGCAGGCCGTCGAGCACGCCCAGAGCGACCCCGGTAATCCGTTCGAGGCTTTTGCCCGCGCACTGAAGCGCGACCAGCAGCGCCTGGACGGACTGGAGTCGAGCATCGCTGGTGTCCTGCTACGTCTGTCGGCTCTGGAGCTGGCTCGCCCGAGCGGCCTGCGGCCCGTTTTCACACCTGGTGAAGTTGATCGCCTGATGCGCGCGACACACCGGATTCACCAGCTGGGCGACGGCGTCATGAGCGACAGCCGCACCACGGACGTGGCGAACGAGGTCGCTCGCAGCCGGGACGGCTCGTTGGTCGTGTTCCCCGCGCTGTCGGCATAGCGGCCTCGCACTGTTCAGCACCGTGACCGATCGCGGGGCTGATTGACCCTTGACTCGTCCGGAGGACTGTCATCGAGGGCCGCATGGTGGCTTCTCCGTCGAACTGGACGGCTCGCCGGGTGGGGCGGCAGAGGTGATGTGAGGCGTACCGTGATCGCCTGCCACATGGAGTGTCCATGTGTCCGGTCGGCCCGCGCGAAGGGTTCCGGAGGCGAGCGAGGGGACCGTGATGAGCGAACTGACGAAGCCGGTGGTCGAGGTTCCGGAGGGGGCGCCGCCCACCGAGCTGACGATCCGGGACCTCGTGGTCGGGGACGGGCCCGAGGCGCTTCCGGGCCGGGTCGTCCGGGTTCACTACGTCGGGGTGACGTTCGCGTCCGGGCGGGAGTTCGACTCGTCCTGGGAGGAGGACCGGCCGTTCAAGTTCGCCGTGGGCGGCGGCCGGGCGATCAAGGGCTGGGACCGGGGGGTCAGGGGAATGAGGGTCGGCGGTCGGCGCGAGATCATCGTTCCCCCGCGCCTCGGTTACGGGAAGCAGTCACCCTCCGCGCTGATCCCGGCGGGCTCGACGCTGATCTTCGTCGTGGACCTGCTCACGGTGGTGGGCGGCCCGCCAGAGCGTGGCGCGGCTTGACGGACTCCGCCCACGGCCGCCACCGTCCGATGGCGACCGTGTTGCAGCGGAGCGGGAGCTCAGCTCTCCTCGGACGTGCGGAACGGGATCTCCAGAGAATGCTCCTCCAGGCTGCGGAGGATCACCCGCCCGTCCCGTACCTGGTTGATCAGAAACAGCTCCCGTGTCCGGCAGTCCGGGCAGAGACTGGCCACGGCCAGCGGCCAGAGATCGACCGGACGGCCCGAGGGATCGCTGTCGACATACACCCGGTCCGGGCGCAGCGGGTAGGTGGTCGACCGCTCGAACGGTTCCCAGCTCGGATGGCTTCCCCTGAGCCTCAGGCCCACGGTGCGGTAGGAGGACTCGTCGAGATACTCGCAGCGCTCCACCCAGTACCACTGGATTCCGGACAGCCAGTTCACCGAGCTGATGGCCGAGACCACGCGGGGTTCGAGTTTCTCGATGTCCACGTCGATCTCGTGGCTCATGCGGACGCCGTGGGAGTGATGGGAGTGGTTGCGGAAGTCCTTGATCTCCTCCAGGAGCTTCCGTGTGGTGTCGCGGTCCCGGATCGCCTCGAGTTCCGCAAGGGCGGGCGTGCCTTCGACGTCTTCCAGAAAGCGTTCGATGAGCCAGAGCCAGGTGCCGAAGGCAGCTCCGTTGCGGAACTGCTGGCGAAGGGATTTGGTGAACCCCCCGTGGTGGGCGATGAGTTCGCTGAGCGCGAGGATGCCCAGCGTGCGTGCGGTGCCTTCGCCGAGCTTGAGCAGCCCGTCCTTGCGCTCGGCGGAATGGGTGCTGACGCGGTAGCGGCGGGCGAGGGCGGCCATGTGGAAGGGGTAGCTCGACTCCGCCCGCCAGATGGGGTCGTCGAAGGGGCGCACCAACTGACCCGCCAGCCGTGCCTCGTGGGAGGCGAACCGTATCGCTGTCCGGATGTCGTCGCTGAGGGTCTCGCTGCCGGAGAAGACGTTCGGCAGGATGCCCTCGGTGGTGGCCCGTAGACGCCAGCAGGTAGTCGAATCGTTCCCCTGCGAACTTGTCCTCGCCCAGAACGTTTCCCCATGCCATCCGCACCGGGTCGTGGCCGCTCATCAGCATGCTGGAGTAGGCGATCGCCCAGCTCTCGGGGTTGATGTCCTGGCCCGACAGGTGGACCCGGGCGTCGGGATTGACGTCGGTGATGTGATCCGAGATCGCACTGAGCAGGCCACCGGTGCCACAGGCGGGATCGAGGACGGTCCTGACGGTCCCGGGAGCTGCGAGTTGCCCCAGATCGGGCTCCAGTACGAGGGCAGCCATGAGCCGACTGACGTCGCCCGGCGTGGTGTGCTCGCTGCTGGTCTCGCTGCTCTGCTCGGCGAATCGCCGTACCAGATCATCGAAGATGAGGCTTGTCTCGGAGGTCGAGAGGGTCGGCCCCAGATCCAGTTGCTGGAACCGGGAGACGATGTGATGGAGCAGATCGGTGGAGTCCAGGCGCTTGACCGTCGTCGCGAAATCGAAGCGCTCGAAGACTTCCTGGATGTTCCGGGAGAAGCCGTACACATAGTCGAGCAGGAGGGGCCCGGACATCCGCGGTTCTTCGGCGACGCGCGCGAGCGTCAAGGGGCGGGTGTTGTAGAAGGGGTGGCCGGAAGCCTGCCGCAAGAGCGCGTCCGATTCCTCGCCACGGTCGAGCGCCAGCTTCTCCGCGGCCTCCAGCACGTCGGGCCGGGTGGGGGCGAGCAGACATTCGAGGCGCCGCAGGACGGTGAACGGCAACAGGACCCTTCCGTAGTCGGATCGCTTGAAGTCGCCGCGCAGCAGGTCCCGGACGGACCAGATGATTCGGGATAGTTGGGTCACCGAATCACTCATGCTCTCCCCCTCCCGGATGCGCGGATCTTCCGCGATCAGCATCGAGAAGCTTATGTGGGGGAGAAGGGCGGCGTGCGGGGGATCGGGGGCGGCTGAGGCTTTCGCCGCGCCCTGGGGGGCGCTCAGACCCCCGGCTGAGCGGCCGCCACCGCGCCGGACATCGCCGGGGCCGCGTGGAACAGCGCGTGGACGGCGGAAGTGACCTGGGCGGCGACGATCTCGGGGGTGGAGGAGTCGAGCTTGCCGTCGAGGTGCAGGAACGCGAGGCCGTGGACGAGGGCCCACACCGTGGTCGACAGGGCGGCCGCGTCCACATCGGGGAAGGTCGCGGCGACGATGGTGCGGACGTACTCCGAGATGGCGGCGGTCGCGGCGACGCGCTCCTCGCTGGTGGGGTCGCAGGGCTCCGCGAACATCGCCCGGAACAGGGCCGGGTGCTCCAGTGCGAACCGTACGTACGCGACGGCGACCGCGGCGAGTTCATCGGGGGTCGAGGGTGCGGGGTGTGCCTGCGCCAGGTGGGTGGCGAGCTCGCGGTACCCCTCGGCGGCCACCGCGGAGACCAGGGCCTCGCGGTCGGCGTAATGGCGGTAGGGGGCCGTCGCCGAGACCCCGGCCCGCCGGGCCACCGCGCGCAGCGAGAGTCCGGCGCTGCCGTCCTCCTCCAGGAGTTCACGCGCGGCACGCAGGCAGGCGGCGCGCAGATCGCCGTGGTGGTACGTGCTGCTCTGGGACATGGGCCGTGCTCCTTATGTTTGCCATGTCCACATCTCCTCCCTGATGTGAACGATGTATACATCTTAGGTGATCGGAAAGGAAGAAGAAACCGGGGCCGCCTGCGAGCGGTTCCGGCACCGCTTCTCCGGGGGCGCCGGCACCGCTCGACGGGATCGGCTGCCCCGGGGTGGCGCGGGGCGGTCGCTGTTCAGCGCATACCGATGGTCTTCATGACCTTGAGTGCGCTGGTGAGGAGGTCGGCCCAGGTTTCGGGGGAGATGCGGGACGGCGGGTAGAAGCCTTGGAGGCGCTGGTGGGCGACGGTCTGGGGTTCGGTGTACTTGAGGATGCCATCGGCGCCGTGGCGTCGGCCGAGGCCGGAGTCGCCCATGCCGCCCATGGGTGCGTCGATGCTTCCCCAGGCGGCGGCGAAGGCCTCGTTGACGTTGACGGTTCCGGCGTGCACGAGGGCGGCGACGGCCCGGCCGCGGGCGCCGTTGCGGGACCAGACGCTGGCGTTGAGGCCGTAGGCCGTGGCGTTGGCCAGGGTGACGGCTTCGTCGGTGTCCCGGTAGGTGTAGATGGAGACGACCGGGCCGAAGGTCTCGTGGTCGTACAGGGTCATGTCGGGGGTGACGTCGGTGAGGACGGTCGGCTCGTGGAAGAGCGGGCCGAGGTCGGGGCGCGCCGTGCCGCCGGCGAGGACGGTGGCGCCCTTGGCGACGGCGTCGCCGACGTGCTCGGTGACGGTCTTCAGCTGGGAGGGCGTGGTGAGGCTGCCGACATCGATGCTGTAGTCATAGGCGGCACCGATCTTGAGCTTCCTGGTCCGGGCGACGAACGCGGAGACGAACTTGTCTCGGATGGATTCGGCGACGTACAGGCGCTCGACCGAGACGCACAGTTGGCCGGCGGAGGGGAAGCAGGCGTTGACGGCGCCTTCGGCGGCCTTGTCGATGTCGGCGTCGTCGAGGACGATCATGGGGTTCTTGCCGCCGAGTTCGAGGGAGGCGCCGATGAGGCGCTTGCCGGCGTCGCTCGCGATCTGGCGGCCGGTGGCGGTGGAGCCGGTGAACATCATGTAGTCGGCGTTGTCCATCAGCGGGGTGCCGATGGAGCTGCCGCGGCCGATGACCATCTGCCATACGTCGCGGGGGAGTCCGGCCTCGTGCATGAGGTCCATGGACCATAGGGCGGTGAGCGCGGTCTGGGTGTCGGGCTTCTGGACGACGGCGTTGCCGGCCATCAGGGCTGCGATGGTGTCGCTCGCGGCCATGCTGAGGGGGTAGTTCCAGGGCGAGATGACGGTGACGACGCCCTTGGGGTGGCGCAGCTCGGTCGTGTGCGTCAGCAGCGGGATCGCACCGCGGCGCCGCCTGGGGCTGAGGTACTTGGCGGCGTTGCGGGCGTAGTAGCGCGAGACGATCCCGATGTCGACGACTTCAAGGTAGGCGTCGCGGCGGGTCTTGCCGTTCTCCGCCTGCATCAGGTCCAAGGCTTCGTCCCGGCGGGCGAGGACGAGGTCGTGGTAGCGCAGCAGGATCCGCTTGCGCTCGGCGATCGGCGTGGCGGCCCAGGACTTCTGCGCGACCCGGGCGCGGGCGAAGGCCGCCTCGACCTCTTCCGGCGTCGAGACCGGCAAGTCGGCCAGGGGGAGGCCGGTGTAGGGAGCGCTGGTGGTGACCCGTGCGGCGTTCGGCGCGGCCGAGACGAGCGCGGATAGCCGCCTGAGCAGAGTCGGGGTGATGGACGCCGGCAGGGCCGGGCCGCGGTTGGTGGTGGGGCGGGTTGCGTGTTCGGTGGGCATGGCGGGGCTCCTTGCCTGCTCGTCGCTCAACTGTTCCGGCGCTGGACCGAAGTGGGCACCGGCATGTGGAGGGCGGCCTGGCCTTCGGTCATGACGTCGAACTGGATGGTCCGCTTCGGCTTGAGCGAGCGCAGGTCGTCGGACATGCGGCCCTCGCCGAGCTGGAGGGCGATGCCACTGGTGCTGCGCGTGGTGCCGGCGTTCAGCACGTTGGTCTGGTTCAGCGTGGAGTGCCAAGCGCCGTTGATCTTCGTGTACGAGGTGAGCGAGCCGACGCGCTCCCCGCTCACGTACGCCCTCTGGGCCGGGGTGGCCGCCGAGAACGCCAGATCGACTCCGCCGGCGTCGTTGGCCACGCGGGCCGTCGTCCGGCTGTCGTCGATGTCGACGTCGAGGCCGGTGACCCACTTGGGGAAGCCGTAGCCGTCATGGCCGCGGACCTGCGCGATGTCCGAATTCACGGGCAGGGACAGCACGTAGGCGTCGAGGTGTTCGTTCTTCAGGCCGGTGACGAGGTCGAAGAAGCCGAGCTTCCCGTGCCGGGCGGGCTTCACAGCGATGCCGACCGTGGCTTCGGTGTAGAAGTCGATGTCGCACACGTCGTACCGGAAGAACATCACCGACACCAGTCCGAGGCCCGGCACGATCTCCAGCGGCGAAAGCTCCTCGGGAAGGCGGGCGCGGATGGCCCGGGACGGTGCGAGCATCGTGAGCCGGGCCGTGGACATCGTGTAGTAGAAGTTCGGGGTGAGCGTCGGACCGATCGGGGAGTCGACCTTGATCTTGGGCAGTCGGCGGAAGAAGTCCACGCCGCTGACGCGCGGATCGCGGGCGATCGCGTCGAGGTCGGGGTTCATCCGGTACCGGTCGTACAGACCGCCCTTGGGGACCGCGACCTCACGGCCGCCCAGGTCGACCTTGACAGTGTTCTTGTCCTTCTGATGCGAAGGCATGGCTGGTTTCCTCTCATGTTAGCGATGTATGCATGCCGGTCAGGGGGAATGTTTGCTGCGTCAACATGTGGGTGTGGTGATGCCCGGGGAGTGTTGACAGGGTTGACAGGAGGGGGTGGGGGAGCGGGGGGCGCCGCTCAGGCCGCGCTCCGGGGCTCGGCCAGCCAGGCGCGGTAGCGGCGCAGGGCGTTGCGCTGCTTGCGCTGTTCGGCGACCAGGGCGAGTACCGGGTGGGTGCCGGGCCTGGGGCTGCTGCCGCGGGCGATTCGGCGCATCTGGTGGCGGACCTGCGCCATGCTCGCGGCGGAGGCGAGGGCCTTGTCGGACCACTTCACCGGGCGCATCCGGCGGTCAGCCTCGCGGCCGCCGCGCCAGCGGTCGGGCAGGTCGGGCGTGACGGCGAGCGCGGTGCCCATGCCGACGACCGCCACACCGCTGTCGAGCACCTTCTGTGCGGTCCCGCGCCTGGTGATGCCGCCGGTGAGCATCAACGGGATAGGGCTGGTGGTGACCAGGTCCTTGGCCAGATCCAGGAAGTACGCCTCACGGGCCTGGGTGCGGGTGTCGGTGGACCGGCCGGTCATGGCCGGGCTTTCGTAGCTGCCGCCGGAGAGTTCGACCAGGTCGACGCCGAGGGGTTCGAGCATCTCGATGACCTGGCGGGCGTCCTCGGCGTCGAATCCACCGCGCTGGAAGTCGGCGGAGTTCAGCTTGACCGCGACCGCGAAGGACGGCGAGACGGCGGCCCCTACGGCGCGGACGATGTCGAGCAGCATGCGGGCGCGGTTCTCCAGGGGTCCGCCCCAGCGGTCGGTGCGCTTGTTGACCAGGGGGGAGAGGAACTGTGACAGCAGGTAGCCGTGCGCGGCGTGGATCTCGACGCCGTCGAAGCCGGCCTTCTCGGCGCGGTGGGCGGTCACCGCGTACCGGGTCACGGTGTCGTCGATCTGCTGCGCGGTCATGGCGGTGGGGCGGCCGAACCGGCTGCTGTGCTTACCCAGGCTGACGCCGATGTCGGACGGGCCCCAGACGACTCCGGGCATGTCGGAGGCGACCTGGCGGCCGGGGTGGTTGATCTGCATCCATATCGCGCCGCCGCCGGACTTGCCCGCCTCCGCCCAATCGGCGAACGGCCGCAGCGGCGCGTGCTCGTCGAGTACGACGCCGGCCGGGCCGGTCAGCGCTTCGGCGTGGACCATGACGTTGCCGGTGATCAGCAGTCCCGTACCGCCGGCCGCCCACTGCCGGTACAGCGTGGACAGCTGCTCGTCGGGCAACTGGCCGTCGCCGGCCATGTTCTCCTCCATCGCCGCCTTCGCGATCCGGTTCTTCAGCACCTGCCCGGAGCGCAGATGCAGCGGTGAGAACAGCTCGCCGGTCATATCAATTCTCTCTTTCCTCTTGATCGCCTACGATGTGTACACCACTCACATTAGCCCATGAATGTAATCAGCGTAAACATCGGGTGGTGTGGGGTGCGTCGCACCGGTCGGCAGTCGGGGGCGGAGGACCGGCCACCAGCCGTTCGGGTGCTTCCCGCCTGCGGGGCCGCCGGTCGTCCCGGACTGTGGAGGCCATGAAACAGAGCACCCTGTCCGAGGTGAAGAGCGCCGTCACCCTCCGGGCCACGCTGCTGGTGATCGGGGTCGTCGCCCTCCAGCTGCTGTTCGTCGTCTCCTATGTGGGCGCGTTGCACGAGCCCAAGCTGAAGGAGGTCGCCTTCGGAGTGGTGGCCCCGCCGGCCGCGGTCGAGCAGACGGTGGAGCGCCTGGACGGGCTGCCCGGCTCGCCGCTGGACCCGCGCGCCCTGCCCGACGAGGCGGCGGCACGGAAGCAGATCGAGAACCGGGACATCGACGGTGCGCTCGTGGTGCGCCCGGGCGGCACCACCGACACCCTGCTCGTTGCCTCGGGCGGCGGCAGGACCCTGTCCGTCGCGCTGGACTCGCTCACCGGCGGGGTGCTGGGGGGCCAGGGGCGTACCGCGCGCCTGGTCGACGTGGCTCCCGCGTCCTCGCACGATTTCAACGGGCTGTCCTCGTTCTACCTGGTCGTCGGCCTCTGCGTCGGCGGGTATCTGTGCGCGTCGATCCTCGCGATCAGCACCGGGGCCCGTCCCGCCAACCCGACCCGCGCGGCCACCCGTCTCGGCACCATGGTGCTGGTGGCTCTGGCCGGCGGACTCGGCGGCGCCATCATCGTCGGACCGATCCTGGGTGCTCTGCCGGGCAGTGTGTGGTCGCTGTGGGGGCTCGGCGCGCTGATCGTCTTCGCCGTCGGCGCCGCGACGCTCGCCCTCCAGGGCCTCTTCGGCGTCATCGGCATCGGCCTGGCGATCCTGCTCATCGTGATCATGGGGAACCCGAGCGCCGGAGGGGCCTTTCCCGCGCCGATGCTGCCACCGTTCTGGGAGGCGATCGGGCCGGCCCTGCCACCGGGAGCAGGCACCTGGGCGGCCCGGTCGATCACCTACTTCGACGGCAACAGCATGACGTCGTCCCTGCTGGTGCTCTCCGCCTGGGCGGTCGCCGGAGTCGTCGTCACCATGCTCGCCGCCGTACTGCGGCAGCGTCGCGCCACGGAGCCGAGTTCGCCCGGGGAGGCTTCATGACGAAGGTGCTGTTCGTCGTGTCGGCGGCCGATCGCTGGACGCTGCGGGACGGAGAGGTCCACCCCTCGGGGTTCTGGGGCGAGGAACTGGCGATGCCCCACAAGATCTTCACCGAGGCGGGCTGGGAGACCACCGTCGCGACGCCGGGCGGGAAGGTCCCGACGCTGGACCGGCTGAGCATGTCGAGGACGGCGGGGTGGCCGTCGAAGCTGCGCGAGGTGGCCGCGTACCTGGACGCCATCGACGCGCAGCTGAGGCGCCCCCGGGTGCTGAGCGAGATCGATCCGGACGTGTTCGACGTCGTGTTCTATCCGGGCGGGCACGGCCCGATGGAGGATCTGCCGGTCGACCCGGTCTCCGGCGCCCTCCTGACCCGGGTCCTCGCCTCGGGCAAGCCGCTCGCGCTGCTGTGCCATGCGCCGGCGGCGGCGTTCGCCGCGAAGAACGAGGACGGGTCGTGGCCGTTCACGGGGTACCGCATGACGGGGCTTTCGAACCTGGAGGAGAAGTTCAACAGCTTCGGCCGCAAGGCGATCTGGCTGCTGGAGGACCGCCTGCGGGAGAGCGGGGCGGAGTACTCCAAGGCCCGTCTGCCGCTGCGGCCGTACATCGTTGTCGACCGCAACCTGTACACGGGGCAGAACCCGCCGTCCTCCGAACATCTCGCCCGCCGCATCCGCGCCGATGTTGACAGTGCATACTCTCAGGCGTAATGTATGCGTCGTAAACATTGCGTGCGACGTGCACGGCTTGCGCGGAGGGAAGTGTCATGAAGGCTGTATCGATCAAGGAGCCGGGTGGCCCCGAGGTGCTGGAGTGGGTGGAGGTCGAGGCCCCCGCGCCCGTGCCCGGCGAAGTGGTCGTCGATGTGGTGGCCGGCGCCCTGAACCGGGCCGATGTCATGCAGCGGATGGGGCTCTACCCGCTGGCGCCGGGCACCTCGCCCTACCCGGGCCTGGAGGTCTCCGGTCGTATCAGCGCCCTCGGCGAAGGGGTCACCGGATGGCAGGTGGGCGACGAGGTCTGCGCCCTGCTGACCGGAGGCGGTTACGCGCAGAAGGTCGCCGTCCCCGCCGGGCAGCTGCTCACCGTCCCCAAGGGGATCGGCCTGGTGGAAGCGGCCGGGCTTCCCGAGGTGACCGCCACGGTGTGGTCCAACCTCGTCATGACCGCGGGCCTGAAGGCGGGGGAGACTCTCCTCGTGCACGGCGGCCTCGGCGGCGTGGGCACGATGGCGATCCAGGTCGCCAAGGCGCTCGGCGCCCGTGTCGTCACCACGGTCGGCGGTCCGGAGAAGGTCGCCCGGGCACGGGAGCTGGGTGCCGACAGGGCGATCGACTACCGGAGCGAGGACTTCGCGGAGCACGGCCCCTACGACGTGATCCTCGACGTCATCGGCGGCGACTACCTCGAACGCAACGTCCGTTCGCTGGCCGCAGACGGCCGCCTGGTCGTCATCGGGCTGCAGAAGGGCTTGGAGGGCTCGCTCAATCTCGCCGAGATCGTCTTCAAGCGTGCGTCCGTGTACGGCACCACGCTGCGCACCCGGTCGAAGGAGCGGAAGGCCGAGATCGTCGCCGAGGTGCAGCGGAACGTCTGGCCCCTGATCGAGAACGGCTCCGTCCAGCTGGTCGTCGACCGGACCGTGCCCATGGCCGACGCGGCCGAAGGGCACCGCCTCATGGAGGCCGGCGGCCATGTCGGCAAGATCCTCCTGGTCAACTGCGAGAGCGCGTGACGAGGGGCGGGCGGCCGCTCACCGGCCCCGCCGTCGCATGAACGCCTGACCGGGTTCCGCGCCGGTTGCGGGGGACGAATGGGGCGCGAAGTATGGAATCGCTCATTGCCGTCCGGGGCGCGCACGGCTCCGGCGGCCGATGTCTCAGCGGCCGACGGGGCCGCGTACACAGGGCGCACGGTGTGCCCGCGACTGGGAGTCGACATGACTGAGCTACCTCCTCCGATCACCCCCTACCTGGAACCGGCGGCGAAGGAGCTGTGCGAGGCCACGGACCCGCATCCGCGGATCTACGAGGTCCCCCCGGAGAAGGGCCGCGACATCCTGCTCGGCCTGCAGAGCGACGCGAGCGTGCCCCGCCCGGATGTCGACGAGGAGTGGGTCGACGTGGACGCGGGCCAGTGGGGCACGGTCCGCACCCGGATCATCCGGCCCAAGGGGGCCACCGGACCGCTGCCGGTCGTGTTCTACATCCACGGCGCCGGCTGGGTCTTCGGCGACGACAAGACCCACGACCGCCTCTTCCGCGAACTCGCCGTCGGGGCCGGGGCGGCGGGCGTCTTCCCCGTCTACGACCGCGCACCCGAGGCCAAGTACCCCACCCAGGTCGAGCAGAACTACGCCGTGGGCCAGTGGGTCCTGGAGCACGGGGCGGAGCACGGGCTGGACACCTCGCGGATCGCGGTCACCGGCGAGTCGGTGGGCGGCTGTATGTCGGCGGTGTTCGCGCTGATGAACAAGGAGCGCGGAGGCATCGACCTCAAGGCGCAGGTCCTGTTGTACCCGGTCGCCGACGCCGACTTCAACACCCCTTCGTACCTCCAGTTCGCCGAGGGCTACTACCTCACCCGCGACGGCATGAAGTGGTTCTGGGACGCCTACATCGGCAACCCCGCGCACCGCACCGAGGCGTACGCCGCGCCGCTCCGGGCCTCCCTGGACCAGCTCCGGGGCCTGCCCGACACGCTGGTCATCACCGATGAGGCCGACGTCCTGCGCGACGAGGGCGAGAAGTACGCCAACCGGCTGCGGGAGGCCGGTGTGGACGTGACCTCCGTCCGCGTGGCGGGCATGGTCCACGACTTCCTTCTCCTGGACAGCCTGCGCGACACCCGCGCCGCGAACGTCGCCCGAAAGCTCGCCGTCGACGCCCTCAAGAAGGCTCTGCACGACGACTGAGGCGACCTCTGCCGGCGGACCCGGACACCTCGCTGCGCGCTGTGCCGCGGGTCAGGCCGGCTGCCCGGCGTCCTCCGCGGGGCGGCGGGTGCCGACACGGGTCATCAGCAGCCCGGCGAGCGCCGCGACGGGGTAGGCGAGTACGCCGTAGACGGCTGCGGGCACGGCCAGGCTGACGCTGCCGAGGACGCTGATCGCCAACGTCATGGCGACCGCGCTGTTGTGCACGCCGATCTCCATGGAGCAGGCGATCGCCTGCGGTTTGTCGACGCGAGCCCAGCGCGGCACGAAGTACCCCGTGGCCAGGCTCAGCACACAGAAGAGCAGTGCCACGGGCCCGGCGTCCGCGAGATAGTCGGCGATGTTGCTCCGCTCGGCGAGCGCCGCGCCGACGATCACCGCGACGAGGACGACCACCGACAGGAGGCGCACCGGCCGGTCCATGCGGAGTGCGAACGCCTCCGAGCGCCGGCGCACGACCAGGCCGATCACCACCGGCGCGAGCACCAGGGCGAAGACCTGGAGCACCTTGCCGAACTGCAGCCCGAGGCCGTCCTCCCCGATCCCCGGCTCGAAGTGGAGCAGGGCGAAGTTGGTGATGACCGGCAGCGTCACGACGGCCACGACCGCGTTGATCGCCGTGAGTGTGACGTTCAGCGCCACGTCACCGCCGAAGAGATGGCTGAAGAGATTGGCCGTCGTCCCACCGGGAGAAGCGGCCAGCAGCATCATGCCGACGGCGAGTTCGGGGGAGAGACCGAAGGCGACGACCAGGCCGAAACACGCGGCGGGCAGCAGCAGCGCCTGACAGAGCAGGGCTACGACGACGGGGCGCGGATGCCGACGTATCCGCCGGAAGTCGTCGACGGTCAGGGACAGGCCCAGTCCCAGCATGATTACGGCGAGGGCGAGCGGGAGCATGACGGTGGCGATGGGAGAGTCCATGGGCGGCTTCGGCTCCTGGGCGGGGGAGTGACGGCGGGGCGGCCGCATGAACGTAACGTCGCAATGTGTACACCGTCAACACTCTGGCGCGTGGATTCCGGCCACGGGCCGAGCTTGGTCGAGGCCGGCCGCCTGCCTTGCTTCGTCGAGGTCGGCCGCCTGCCCTGTTACGTCGAGGTCGGGCACCTGCCCTGCTCCGTCAGGGACCGGATGCCCGCGTCGGGAACAGCGGGCCCGGTCGGCACGGTTGCATCGACCGAGGGGCCGAGCCCTGGAAGCGCGGTATGCCCGCCGCGCACTCGGACCCCGACCTGACCCCGTGGAAGGACCTCTTCATGACCGACCGGCCCCTGACCCTCATGGCCGTGCACGCCCACCCCGACGACGAGGCCACGGGAACCGGAGGGGTCCTCGCGCGGTACGCGGCGGAAGGCATGCGCACGGTTCTCGTGACCTGTACCGACGGCGGTTGCGGTGACGGACCGGGAGGCGTCAAGCCCGGCGAACCAGGGCACGATCCGGCGGCCGTCGCCGCGATGCGTCGCCAAGAGCTCAAGGCGAGCTGTGAGGTTCTGGGGGTGAGCGATCTGGAGACGCTGGACTACGCGGACTCCGGGATGATCGGCTGGCCGAGCAACGACGCCCCGGGATCCTTCTGGCAGACCCCCGTGGAGGAGGGCGCCGCCCGGCTCGCGGAACTCATGCGGCACTACCGGCCCGACGTGGTCGTCACCTACGACGAGAACGGCTTCTACGGCCACCCCGACCACATCCAGGCCCACCGCATCACGATGGCGGCGCTGGAGATGACCGAGCTGACACCGAAGGTCTACTGGACGACGATGCCTCACTCGGCGATGCGCCGGTTCGAGGAGATGATGCGCGAGTTCCAGGAGGACCTGCCGGAGCCGGACCCGGCCGAGGAGGCCGCGATGGCCGAGATCGGGCTCCCCGACGACGAGGTCACCACCTGGGTGGACACCACCGCCTACAGTGGCCAGAAGTTCGACGCGCTGGCCGCGCACGCCAGTCAGGGCGAGAACATCTTCTTCCTCAGGATGGGCAAGGAGAGGTTCGGCGAGCTGATGGGCATGGAGACCTTCGTACGGGTCAAGGACGCCACCGGCGCGGCCGTACCCGAGAAGGACCTCTTCGCCGGACTCCGCTGACCCGCCGCCCGCCCGGGGCCCCGCGGCAACGGGCGGGCGTCCTCGTCACTCCTGCCGCGCCCCCGCCAGCCGCCCCCGCGCCGCCGCCTGGATCTGGGAGGGGCCGAGCCCCCATTCCAGGGTGCGTCCGAGGGCAGTCGCCAGGGGCCGGTCCCAGCGGGTGCGGACGGGGGCCGGCCGGTGGATGCCGAGTTCGATGCGGGCCCAGTCGGGGAGGAGCCCGACCGAGGCGTTCGTGAGCAGGCGGACGGCCAGCCGCTCCCGCGGTGTGCGTCCGAAGGCGCGGAGGAAGCGCACCGAGTCCAGCGCGGCCGGGGTGGCGTGGAGGCGGGGGCGTATCCGGGCCAGGTAGCTCTCCGCATCGGAAGAGGTACGCGGCACCTCCCGCGCCCCCAACGCCTCTGCCACGGGGGCGGCCTGGCGGTAGTAGGCGTCGCACTCGGCGGGGGTGAGCCGGTGGGGCCGGGGCGCGTACGCCTGGTGGCCGGCGAGAAAGCTGCGTACTTCGGCGGTGTGCACCCAGGTGAGCAGATCGGGATCGTCCGCACGGTACGGCCTGCCGTCGGGGGCGGTGCCGTGCACCCGGGTGTGGATGCGCCGGACGAGGGCGATGACCTCGCGGGCGGCGGGCGAGGAGCCGAAGGTGGTGGTGGTGATGAACCGTACGGTTCCGTTCAACCGCCCGACCGGATCGGCGCGGAAGTCCGAGTGCTGGTCGACCCCGGCCATGGCCAGCGGATGCAGCGACTGGAGCATGAGGGCGGCGAACCCGCCGGTGAGCATCCCGGTGGCCTGCCCGTGCACCCGCCACACCGGGTCCTGCGGTGTGATCCCGAACAGCCCCGGATCGCCGGGCGGGGCCGCGTACCGCTCCAGCTTGAGGTCCCCGCCGTGCAAGGCCGTTGTGAGCTCCGCCGCGATCCGGTCCCGCAGTCCCACGCGATGCCTCCAGGCTCTGAGTTCCCCGGCCGAGGGTGCCGAGGGTATCGAGCCGCCCACCGGCCCCCGGCCCCCGGCCCCCGGCCCCCGAACGGCGGAGACCACGGACGAGGGGAAGGCGCTACAGGTGTGGGACGGGCTGCTCCAGCGTCACGACGACCAAGACCGGTAGATCGGTGTCGTGCTGGACCACCCCGGCGGTCAGGATCCGGCCGTCGAGGGTCCACTTCTCCACCTGGAGCTCCCGCAGCGTCCGGGGTGTCGCGAACGCCGGGGAACGGGATGCGTGAAAGGGCAGCGGGAAGGCAGACAGGCCGGTCAACGCTTCTGATCCTCCGCGTCGGTGGGTGGTGGCCGGAAGATTACTCCAGCGCACTGACACCGCCGCCGTCGTTCCCGCCGTCACCTGCCGGAACCGGCGGTGGGGCCGGTGCGCGTACGCACCGGCCCCACCGCTGGAG
>NZ_JBHXJG010000063.1:0-30956 GCF_042723425.1 Streptomyces sp. NPDC058375
CCCTTTCCTCAGCCCTTCGCCGCGCCCGAAAAGCGGAATGCGTCAGGCGTTGATCTTCTCCAGATCCACCACGTCATCGGCGGCGGGCTTCTGGGCGTCGACCTTCTTGTTGTAATCGCTCAGCAGCGTCTCGCTCGGCGCTTCGCCGCCTTCGGAAACCGCCTTGAGAACGTAGGGCTCGCCCTCGGTGGCCACGTACATGGTGATCTTCTCGCCGTTCTCCTGCTTCTTCTCCAGGATCAGCGCCGACTTGCCGTCGACCTCCGTGGTCTCGCCCTTCTTCATTCCCTTGCGCTCGGACTTGTCGCTGTCCAGCATGGCGAGGGCGGCCTGCTTGTCGCACATTCCCTCCGTGCCGGACTGCGCCGGATCGGAGGCCACCCACTTGCCCTGCACCTGCTTGACCACCTTCTCGGTGCCCGGCTTGCTCTTCAGCGTGTTCTGCCAGAATTTCTCGTCGCCCCGCACATAGACGCTCTGCCCGACCTGGAGGACATCGGCCTTGGCTCCCTGCCCGGTCATGGTGCCCGTGCAGTGGTCCTGGTCGTCGACATGGAAGTCGATGCCGATCTCGTTGCCGCCGGGCTGCTGCGCCTTTCCGACGATCCGCAGGGATTTCGCGTCACGCGTCGCCTTGACCGCGTCCGCAGCGATGGTGTCCGCGCTCTTTCCGTCGAACGCTTCATCGGATCCCCCATCACCGCACCCCACCAGTGCCGTCGCCCCCAGAGAAGCCGAAACCGCTGCCAGGATGACCTTCTTCATCGCATTCCCTCCCTGAAATGGCGAGGGCCTCCCTGGGCCCTCATGAGCCCGGGTACCCAGCGGATGCAGAAAGTCACTCACCTTTTTCCCGCTGTCCTTTTCCGGCGGCTCCGCGAGCGAAGCGGAATTCGGCCCTCCTGGCCGGCGGGAGGAAAAGGACGTGTTTCAGACCGCGGCCGACTCCCCCGGTGCGCACGGGTCGTCGGGTTCGTCCTGGCCGCCCGAGGCCGTATCGGACGGCGAGGGGTCAGCCGGGGACGGGGACGGCGTTTCGCCCGGGCAGCCCGGGTCGGTCGGGTCGGGGTCGGGCGGGGTGGTGGGGCCGGTCGGGTCGGGGCCGGGGCCCGGGTCCGTGGGGTCAGGACCCGGGTCGGTGGGGTCGGGGCTGGGGCTCGGCCCGGGGCCGGTGGGGTCGGGGCCCGGCTCTGTCGGGTCGGGGCTGGGGCTCGGTGAGCCGGGCTTCGTGGGGCGCGGGGTGGGGCTCGGGCTCGGCGGCCTGGTGGGCTGCGGGCCGACGACGACGCCTCCGTCGTCCTTGCCGGGGCGCTCCGGAGCGCCGGGGCCGCCGACCGGGGAGCTGGGACGGGTCTTCCCGCCCGGGCCGGGGCTGATCGGCAGGACGCCCTCGCCGTCGGCGACCGGGTGGCTGCCGTTGCGGTAGAACTCCAGCCAGGACAGCACCGTCCGCAGATACGTGGCGGAGCGGTTGTAGCTGAGGATCGCCCGGTCCAGGTCGGCGCGGCGGGTCAGATCGCGCGACCCGGCACAGAGGTAGTGCCCGGCGGCCAGCGCCGCGTCGAAGACGTTGTCCGGGTCGCGGCGGCCGTCGCCGTTGCCGTCCGCGCCCCAGGCCGCCCAGGTGGACGGGATGAACTGCATCGGCCCGACGGCCCGGTCGAACGTGCCGTCGCCGTCGTACGCCCCGTCGTCGGTGTCCCGGATCAGCGCGAAACCGTTCCCGTCGAGCGCGGGGCCGAGGATCGGGGTGAGCGTCGTCCCGAGCGCGTCGACCCGCCCGCCGGACGCCTGGCCGGACTCGACCTTGCCGATCGCCGCGAGCAACTGCCACGGCAGCCCGCAGCCCGGATCGCTGCGGCCCACCGCGCCTTCCGCCCTGCGGTACGCGGCCAGCACGGTGGCCGGGATACCCGCCTCGGACCAGGACCGGGCCACGAGGGGGTCGGGCTTCTTCCCGGGCTTCGGGGGCGCGGGCGGCTTCGGGGACCTCAACGGCGGTAACTCCGTGTGGTAGACGTCGTCGCCCGGCACCTCGGTCCATACGACGTCGTCGGAGGCAGCGGCCTTCTCCTGCCGGGGCTCGGGGAGCGCGAACCCCGGGGCCTGGGAGGCGGTGAGCGCGGTCATCGCGGCGACGGCGGTGGCCGTCGTGCTGAGCCGGCGACGCACCGTGCGGTTGAAGCTCATGGGGGCTCCCCTCACGTCTCAGCGGGTGAACGTGTCGATGGCGGCGATCAGCCAGGCGTCGCCGCGGCGTACGGCGTCCACGGCGAACATGGCCGCCGCGTACGTCGTCTCCTCGTCCTTGCCCGTACGGGTGTTGCTCTGGTCGGCGAAGATCAGCAGCCGGGCGCGGTCGCCGTCGAGGAACTCGACCCCGCTCCCGGTGACGGTGGTGGTCAGGACGAGCTTCTGGTCCGGGGCCTGCTCCCGGACGTCGGCGAGCATGTCCTTGTGCTGCTGCACGGCCCGGCCGGTCAGATAGGTGCTCGCCGCGCGGTCGGACCGGGCGGGCGAGGCGTAGTCGTAACTGAACACCGCGCCGACCGCCTCACCGATCCGGCCCTTGACCTCGCTGGTCCGGCCGATGTCGGTGAGCGCGGCGTTCTGCCGGGCGGGCTCGTCGCGGAGGCTGCCGGCCGAGGCGAACGCCCAGACGGCGAAGGCCCCGAGGAGCACGGTGAGCGCGCAGAGCACGGCGGGCAGCGTGAGGCGGAGGCGGGGCACTTTGGCGCGGGCGGCGTCCGCCGGGGTGTCGGTGGCGGGCTCGGGGTCGGTGGCGGCGGTGTCGGGCTCGGCTTCCGTGGAGCCGGTGTCCGGTGCGGCCGGTGGATCGGGCTCGGTCGCGGTGACCGGGCCGGCGGTCGACCCGAGTACCGGTTCCGTCCCGGCTCCCGCCGTACGCGGGGGTGCCGTGGCCAGCCGGCGGTGGCGGTTGACGAGGTGGCGGGTCGTCGACATGGGCGGGTCCTCTCCGGGGCGTGCGGGACGGGGCGGGTTGCGGCGGGGCGGGTTGCGGTGCGGCCTGGAGGTCAGCCGGCTGTGGAGCCCACGGGCGCCTGGCCCAGCGCGCTGAGCTTCCACCCCCCGGAGGTCCGGGTTAGGCTGCCGAGCAACCGGCTCTCCTTCACCGCCGGTTCGCCCTTGGGCGCGGTCACGGTGACCCGCAGCGCCACCATCACCCCTGCACGGCCCGCCCGTTGGTCCAGCTCGGTCACCGCGCCGGAGAGGACCTTTGCCGTGCTCACCGTCTTCGCCTCGGCGATCTGCTGGGCGAACGCGTCGCGCCCGTCGACGAGTTGGCGGTGGAGGTCGCCGGTGGTGGAGTGCTCCCAGCTGTCGAGCCCCTTCTCCAGCGAGCGGTGGTCCAGGGTGTTCATGTTCTGCACCGCCTGCTCCCCCGCCGCCAGCGCGTCGTCCCGCGCCCGGGCGAAGGAGGCCGCGTCGTCGTGGGCGGCCTCGTAGCGCAGCCAGCCGCCCCAGACCGCCGCTCCGGCCGCGCAGACCGCCAGGGCCAGCGCGACGATCACCAGCGGATTCCTGGTCCCCGCCCGTACCGCGCCCACCGGTGCCGTGTCCTGCTGCGCTGTCTCCCGCCGCGCCGCGTCCTGCTGTGCTTTCCGCTGCCGTGCCATGTGCTGCCTCTCCCCTGCCTGCCGAACCGGACCGGTGCGCCAACGCCTCCGGGCCGCCGTCATGTGGAGCCGATCTCGACGATCCACCAGCGTCCGTCGCGCAGTTCGGCGGTCACCGTGAGCTGTGCCGCGGCGGTGGTGGGAGTGCGGCCCCGACGCTCGTAGACCTGGTCGAGGAAGACCAGGAGGTGCGCGCTGTCCGCGGTCAGCCGGGTCACTCCGGCCCGGGCGACCTCGGTGGTGAGCGTCAGCTTCTGGTCGGCGGACTGCCGCTCGACCTGGCCGAACAACACCGCGTACTGCTGGAGCGCCTTGCCCGCCAGGACCTCTTTCGCCGCCTCCTGCGTGGTGGCGGTGGTCCCGGGACCGTACGAGAAGATCTTGCCGAGCGCGTTGCTGACGTCGCCGGTGACGCGGGTGGTCGCCTCCGCGTCGGTGAGCGCGAGGTTCGCCGTGGCCGGGGTGTCGCGCAGCTGGCGCCCCTCGGCGTACAGGGCGCAGCCCGTGGCGATGAGGGCGACCGTCAGCAGTGCGCCGAGGACGCGCGGCCACCGGCGGCGAGACACGTCGTCCGCACCGGCGGCGGGGTCCGGCGCCCGCGATTCGGCCTCCTCGGCCCCGGGGGCGGGGGCCGGCTCGCTGTTCACCGTCGTCAATCCTCCGCTCGCTCTCATCGGCCGCCGCCCGTCCCGATCGCCGTCAGCGCCTTGACCTTCCAGCCGTCGTCCGTGCGGGCGAGGGTCGCCCCGAACCGCTTGCGCTGGGTGCCGGCCGCGCCGGAGCGCGGGGTGACCTCGACGTCCACGGTGGCGATCAGCTCCGCCGTACCGGTGCGCTCGTCCAGGGTGGTGAGCGCCGCCGACGTGACCTTGCCCCGGGCCGTGTCGCCCGCCGCCGCGAGGGACTTCGCGTCGGCCTTACGGGTCCGCTCCAGCTGGTCGTGCAGCGTGCCCGTGGAGGAGTCCAGCCAGGCCCGCAGCCCGGCATCGACCCGCTGCGCGTTCTGGCCGTCCAGGCTGTTCAGCGTCGCCAGGTGCCGTCTGCCCTCGGCCAGGGCCGTGTCGCGGGCCTTCGCGTAGGCCAGGGAGCGGTCGCCGCGCGCCTGCCCGTACGACCAGGCCCCCAGGCCGCAGAGCAGGGCGGCGACGAGCAGGACGGCCCAGCCGGCCCGGCGTCGGGTGCGGGGGGTCATGAGCCGCCCCCCAGGCCCAGCAGCCCGGCCATGCCCTCGGTCGGCGGCTGTGCGGTCGCGGCCGCTCCGTCCACGGTTCCGGGCAGCTTCATCGAGCCGGGGACGGCCGGTTTCGGTACCGGGCCGCCCTTGGGGGCGTTGGCGCTGCCCCGGACGTTGATGCCGGTGCCGGGCGAGGACGTGCAGCGGGCGGCGGTGTTCACGGCGGGCCCGGCCGAGGTGTTGAGGCCGTTGCGGTAGACCGTGCCGCCGTAGCCGGCGGTGCAGGGCAGCGGTTCGAAGAAGGTGACGGACATCCCGAACCGGGCGCCGTCGTCGTCGACCGCGCTCGCCCCGGCGGCGGCGACGGCGGGCAGCTTCACGAGGAGTTCCTCCAGGCCGCGTTGGCGGGTGACGGCGACCTCCGAGGTGGTGAGGAGGTTGGCGACGACGACGCCGAAGGCCGGGTCCACGTCGCGCAGCAGTCCGCTGATCTGGACGGCGGCGTCCGGGGTGGTGGCGATGAGGCGGCGCAGGTCGGCGTCGGAGCCCTTCAGTTCGGCGGCCAGTTCCTCGGCGCCCCTGGCGAAGCCCTTGAGCGCTTGGCCCTGTTCGGCCTGGGTGCGCAGGACCTGCTCGCCGTCGGCCATCAGCCGGGTGGTGACCGGCAGCGCCCGGTCCGCGGCCTCGACGAAGTCGCCGCCGGTGTCCAGGAGGACCTGGAGGTCCTCGCCGCGCCCTTCGAAGGCGGCCCCGAACTCCTCCACGACGGTGCGCAGGCTCTCCAGGTTCACCGAGCTCGCCAGGTCGTCGACGCTGGTGAGGACGTCGGTGGGGGGCGCGGGAATGGTGGTGTCGGCCTCGTCGATGACCGAGCCGTTGCCCAGGAAGGGGCCCTCCGCGCGGGTGGGCCGCAGGTCGACGTACTGCTCGCCGACCGCCGAGAGGTTCGCGACGACGGCCGTGAGGCTGTCCGGGATCCGCGGGGCGTCCTTCTCGATCCGCAGCTCGGCCTCGACGCCGTTCTCGGTCAGCTCGAGGGGGCCGACGCGGCCCACGGAGACGCCCCGGTAGGTGACGTTGGAGTGGGTGTACAGGCCGCCGGTCTGCGGGAGCTGGACCGTGACGGTGTAGTAGCCGCGCAGTCCGACGTAGTGGCCGAGATCGGCGTAGCGGACGCCCAGGTAGCCGAGGACCAGGACGGCGATGACGAGGAAGGCGAGGTTCTTCAGCCGGATGGCGAGGGTGATCACGGTGTCGCCTCCTTCGTGGCCTTCGGCGTGCCCGACACGGCGGGCAGGGGCAGGGGCAGCGCGCCCCTGGTCGCTGCCGCCGCGCCCTCTCCCTCCGCCGGTGGCAGCGGAATGCCGGGCTCGTCCGGAGTGAGCGCGGGGATGATCTGCGTACCGGGCATGGCCGTCACGTCCAGGTAGACGTTGAGGTAGTCGCCCTTGACGCCACGCAGCACCTCGTCCGTGAAGGGGTACGTCAGCAGCACCTGGAGCGAGTCCGGGAGGTCCTGGCCGGAGTCGGCGAGCGCCTTGAGGGTCGGGGCGAGCGCCTTGAGATCGGCGATCATGTCGGCCTTGCTCCGGTTGATGGTGTCGACGGCGACCGTGGACAGGGTGTCGAGGGAGCGCAGCATGGTCAGCAGGGAGCCGCGCTGCTTCTCCAGGACCTTGAGTCCGGGGCTGAGCCCGGTCAGGACCGTGCCGACGGCCTGCTTGCGGGTGGCGAGGGTGGCGGCGAGCCGGTTGACGCCGTCGAGGGCCTGGGTGATGTCGCCCTTGTTCTCGTCCAGGTTGGTCACGAGCGTGTCGACCCGGTTGAGCACGGAGCGGATCTGCGGCTCCTGCCCGGCGAGCGCCTTGTTCAGCTCGGTGGTGATGGTCTTGAGCTGGTGGACGCCGCCGCCGTTGAGGAGCATGGAGAGCGCTCCGAAGACCTCTTCGACCTCCGGGTTCCGGTTGGTGCGGGAGACGGGGATACGGCCCCCGCTCGCGAGCGATCCCCGTGCGGTGCCCTCGGGCGGCGGGGCGAGCTGGATGAACTTCTCGCCGAGCAGGCTGGACTGTTCGAGGCGGGCGTACGCGTTGGCGGGCAGCTTGATCCTCCCGTTGACCTGCATGGTGACCCGGGCCCGCCAGCCGTCCGGGGCCAGCGCGATCTTCGTGACGCGCCCCACGGACACGTCGTTGACCTTGACCGAGGACTGCGGGGCGAGGCTGAGGACGTCGCCGAACTCGGCGGTGACCTCGTACGGCCGGTCGCCCAGATCGGCGCCGCCGGGCAGCGGGATCTGCTCGATGCCGGTGAAGGAGGGGGCGTCGGGGCGGACCACGACCAGGGCGATCAGCGCGCCGGTGGCGAGCAGGGCCACCGCGCCGACGGCCATCCGTGCGGCGGGTCTGCGGCGGGTGTCGTCGTTCATCCTTCCTCCCCCTTCTCCTCGCCGGACTTGCCGGGCTTGCCGGGCTTGCCGTCGCCGGGCCTGCCGGGCTGCTTCTCGGGGGTGCCGTAGACCGTGCCGACCTCCGGGAGCGGCAGCACGGGCAGCGCCTTGCGGCGGGTCGCGTCGACGGGGGCGAGGCCGGTGAGCCGGCCGGCCGCTTCGGCGGCCCCGGGGTCGACGAGCGGTCCGCCCATGGACAGTTCGTTGAGGTTGGTGCGCCCGTTGAGGGTGCGGTTGGCCGGGTCGTAGGCGTTGAGGACGTTGCCCGCGGCGAGCGGCAGGGTGTCCATCGCCTCGGCGAGCGAGGCGCGTTGGTCGACGAGCGCCTGGGTGACGGGCACCAGGGCCTCGACGTTCTTCTTCAGCGAGCCGCGGTTCTTGGCGATGAACGTCTTGACCTGGCCGAGGGCGGTGCCGAGTTCCTTGAGGGCCGCGCTGAGGTTCTTCTTGTCGTCGGCGAGGAAGGAGGTGACCGTGTTCAGCTGCTGCTCGGCGCTGCGGACCTCGCCGTCGTTCTCCTTGAGCATCGTGGTGAAGGACTGGAGGTGGGTCAGGGTGTCGAACAGGTCGCCGCTGCTCCTGTCGAGCGTCTTGGTGGCCTTGCCGAACTGCTCGATGGAGTCCCCGATGGCCTTGCCGTTGCCGTCGAGGTTCTTCGCCCCGGTGTCCAGGAGCCGGGCGAGCGCCCCATTCGCGTTGGCCCCGTCGGGGCCGAGCGCGGTGGACAGCTCGGTGATGGAGGCGTACAGCTCGTCGACCTCGACGGGGGTGGCGTTGCGGGCGGCGGGCAGGACGGCGTCGTCGGCGAGGCGGGGGCCGCCGTCGTAGGCCGGGGCGAGCTGGATGTAGCGGTCGGCGACGAGGCTGGGGGCGACGACGACGGCGTGGGCGTCCCGGGGGACGTCGATGCCCTTGTCGAGGCGCAGCACGACCTTCACCTCCTTGCCGCGCGGCTCGACGGAGTCGACGGTGCCGACCTTGACGCCGAGGATCCGCAGGTCGGATCCGGCGTAGACGCCGGTGGCCCGGTCGAAGTAGGCGGTGACGGTGGTCTTCCCGTCCTCCTCCAGGGCGCTCACGCCGGTGGCGGCCACGACGGCGACGAGGGCAAGTCCGGCGCCGATGCCGGTGATGCGGGTGCGTCTCATGTCAGCGGCCCCCTTGCTGCCGGGGTGGCATGCATCCGGTCGCCGGGGGTGTGCCGGCGGGGAGGTAGTTCTTGGGCACGACGCCGCAGACGTAGTTGTCGAACCAGCGTCCGCTGCCGAGGGTGTTGCCGACGAGCCGGCTGTACGAGCCGGTCGTGGCGAGGACCTTGTCCAGGCTCTTGCGGTTCTTGACCAGGACGGCGGTGACGCGGCCGAGGGAGGCCAGGGTCGGCCCGAGCTGCTTGTCGTTGTCCTTGACGAGTCCGGTGAGCTGGGTGCCGAGATCGCGGGTGCCGGTGAGCAGCAGATGGATGGAGTCGCGGCGGGCCTGTATCTCGCCGAGCAGCAGGTTGCCGTCCTCCAGGAGCGTTTCGAAGCTGCTCTTCTTGCCGTCGAGGGTCCGGGTCAGCTTCTTGCTGCTGCTGAGCAGGGTGGCGAGCTGGGCGTCGCGCTCGGAGACCGTACGGGAGAGGGCGGAGAGCCCGTCCGCGGCGCTGCGGACGTGGGGCGGGGAGTCCTTGAAGGTGGCGGAGATCGTCTCGAAGCTCTTGGCGAGCTGGTCGGTGTCGATCTCGCCGATGGTGTCGCCGAGCCCGTTGAACGCCTGGGTGACGTCGTACGGGGAGGTGGTGCGGCTCGCGGTGATGCGGGAGCCGGGGTCCTGCGGGGCGTCACCGAGGGGGTCGACGGCGAGGTACTTCTCGCCGAGCAGGGTCTTGATGGCGATGCCCACGGTGGAGGAGTCGCCGATCCAGGCGTCCTTGACCCGGAAGTCGACGCGGACCTTGGCTCCGTCGAGGGAGACGCCGGTGACCTCGCCGACCTTCACTCCCGCGATGCGCACCTCGTCGCCGTCGGCGAGTCCGGCGGATTCGGTGAAGTCGGCGCTGTAGGAGGTGCCGTTGTCGACGAAGGGCAGGGCATCGGCGCGCCAGGCGGCGAGGCCGACCAGGGCCAGGACGAGGAGCCCGACGACGGCGACGGCGACCGGGTTGCGCTCCCGGATGGGTCTGATGCTCATGCCAGGCACCTCGGTTGGGTGATCGCGATGCCGGTGGGCGGTGTGCTGCCGTCGTCGTGGGTGACGCCGCTGACCTTCGCCTCGCAGAGGTAGAGGTTGAGCCACGACCCGTACGACGTCAGCCGGCTGATGGCCGCCATCTTGGCCGGGGTCTTCTGGAGGAAGTTCTCGATCTGCGGGGTGCCCTTCTCCAACTGGGCGGCGAGCCGCCCGAGTTGACGAATGTCGTCCTTCAGGGGCTTCCGGCCGTCCTGGAAGAGGTCGGCGGTGACGGTGGTGAGCGCGCCCATCGCCGTGACGGCCTCGCCGAGCGGTTTGCGGTCGCCGGAGAATCCGGTGACGAGCTTCTGGAGGGTGACGACGAGGTCGTCGAAGCCCGCCTCGCGGTCGTTGACCGTCTTGAGGACCGTGTTGAGGTTCGTGATCACCTCGCCGATCACCTTGTCCTTCGCGGCGACGGTGGTGGTGAGCGAGCCGACATGCCGCAGGATGCTGTCGACGGTGCCGCCCTCACCCTGGAGGACCTGGACGATGGAGCCGGCGAGCTGGTTGACGTCGGGCGGCGACAGCCCTTCGAAGAGGGGCTGGAAGCCGTTGAAGAGCTGGGTGAGGTCGAGGGCCGGGGTGGTGCGGGAGAGCGGGATGGTGTCCCCGGGCGCGAAGGTCCGGCCGACGGGTCCGGCGCCCCGGTCGAGGTCGACGTACCGCTGGCCGACCATGTTGAGGTATTTGATGGACGCCGTCACCGACGCGGGGAGGTCGCGCCCCTTGCGTACGGCGAAGGCGACCTCGGCGACCCGCCGGTCGGCGACCCGCACGGATTCGACCTGGCCGACCTTCACCCCGGCGATCCGGACGCTGTCGCCGGGGATGAGCCCGGTGGCGTCGGCGAACCGCGCCTGGTACGTGGTGGTGTCGCCGACGCCCGTGTTGGCGATGGAGAGCCCGAGGACGGTGGTGGCCAGCACGGTGACCACGATGAAGACGAGGGACTTGGTGATCGGCCCCGCGAGAGAGCGGCGTTTCACTTGAGCTTCACCTCCGCTCCGCGGAAGGCCGGGCCGATGAGCACGCTGCTCCAGTCGGGCAGGTCTTCCGGCGCCTTCTTCAGCGAGGGTGCGACCAGTTCGTTCACGAGCTGGGACTCCTGGGGCGAGTTGGGCAGCCCGAGCGCGGTGTCGGTACCGTCGCCGGCATCGCCCCGGGCGGGCGGGGGCGCGGTGACGTCGGCGGCCCGGCGGATGTCGGCGGTCGGGGCGTGCTTGCCGACGTACGGCACCGAATAGCAACGCGGTCCGCCCGTGGCGTTGTAGACCGGGGCGTCCCTGCCGGGGACGTACTTTCCCTTGGAGGGGACGGACTTGACCGACACATGCAGCCCCGGCTGATCGGTTCCCTTGCCGAGCGCCTTGTCCATGGCGGGCACGAATCCGGCCAGGGTGCGCAGGGTGCAGGGGAACGACTCGCCGTATTCGGCGAGGAGTTCGAGGGAGGGGCGGGAGGCGGCGGAGAGCCGGATGAGGTTGTCCTTGTTCTCCCGCAGGAAGGTGGTGACGTCCTGCGCGGCGGCCGTGGTGGTGCCGTACAGCCCGGCGAGCCGTGCCTCCTGGTCGGCGAGGGTGGAGCTGGTGACCGTGGCGTCGGTCAGCGCGTCGAGGACGTCCGGCGCGGCGTCCGCGTACAGCGTGCTCACCTTGACGAGTTCCTTGATGTCGGCGTTGAGGGTGGGGAGTTGGGGATTGAACTTCTTCAGGTGTCCGTCCAGCGTGGTGAGCGTCTCGCCGAGGCGTTCGCCGCGTCCCTCCAGCGCCTGGGATACGGCGCCCAGGGTGGCGGAGAGCTTCTCCGGCTTTACGGCGGTCAGCAGCGGCAGGACGTTGTCCAGGACCTGTTCCAGTTCGATGGCGTTGCTGGAGCGGTCCCGCGGGATGGCGGCCCCGGCCCGCAGGACGCCGCCCGTGGGGATGCGGGGCGGGACGAGCGCGACGAACCGCGCCCCGAAGAGGGTGGTGGGCAGCATCTGGGCGGTGACGTCGGCGGGGACCTGGTCGAGTTTGTCCCGGTCGATGGCCAGGGTGAGCCGGGCCCCGTCGCCGTCGGTGGCGATGGAGCGGACCTGCCCGATGACGACGCCGCGCAGCTTCACGTCCGCGTGGTCGTGCATCTCGTTGCCGACCGAGCCGGTGCGGACGGTGACCGTGGCGTCGTCGGTGAAGTCCTTCTCGTACACGGAGACCGAGACCCACACCAGGACGGCGGGCACCAGGAGGAAGGTGACTCCGGCCAGGCGTCGGCGGACCGTGCGGGTGCTGGATGTGCGCATCAGCCGGCCACCTTCACCGTCGTCGTGGCGCCCCAGATGGCGAGCGAGAGGAAGAAGTCGGTGACGCTGATGAGGACGATCGCGTTGCGCACCGAGCGGCCGACCGCCACGCCCACCCCGGCCGGTCCGCCGGTGGCGTGGAAGCCGTAGTAGCAGTGGGCGAGGATCACCAGCACGCTGAAGATCAGCACTTTCAGCACCGACAGCAGGACGTCCTGCGGGGAGAGGAAGAGGTTGAAGTAGTGGTCGTAGGTGCCCGCCGACTGGCCGTTGAAGAAGATGGTGATGTAGCGGGAGGCGACGTACGAGGAAAGCAGCCCGATCGCGTACAGCGGGATGATCGCGACGACCCCGGCGATGATCCGGGTGGTGACGAGGTAGGGCATGGAGCGGACGCCCATCGCCTCCAGGGCGTCGACCTCCTCGTTGATCCGCATCGCGCCCAGCTGGGCGGTGAATCCGGCGCCGACGGTGGCGGAGAGGGCGAGTCCGGCGACCAGGGGGGCGATCTCCCGGGTGTTGAAGTAGGCGGAGATGAATCCGGTGAACGCCGAGGTGCCGATCTGGTTGAGGGCCGCGTACCCCTGGAGTCCGACGACCGTGCCGGTGAACAGGGTCATGGCGACCATCACGCCGATGGTGCCGCCGATGACGCCGAGTCCGCCGCTGCCGAAGGCGACCTCGGCCAGCAGCCGCTGCACTTCACGCAGATAGCGGCGCAGGGTGCGCGGGATCCAGACGAGTGCCTTGACGTAGAAGGTGAGTTGGTCGCCCGACCGGTCGAGCCAGTTCAGCATGGCCATCGGTCAGCTCCCCTTCGCGGGGACGATCTGGAGGTAGATCGCCGTGAGGACCATGTTCACGAAGAACAGCAGCATGAAGGTGATGACGACGGACTGGTTGACCGCGTCGCCGACACCCTTGGGGCCGCCGCGCGGATTGAGGCCGCGGTAGGCGGCGACGATGCCCGCGATGAAGCCGAAGATCAGCGCCTTGAACTCGCTGATGTAGAGGTCGGGCAGCTGGGCGAGGGCGGAGAAGCTCGCGAGGTACGCGCCCGGGGTGCCGTCCTGCATGATCACGTTGAAGAAGTAGCCGCCGAGCGTGCCGACCACCGAGATCAGCCCGTTGAGCAGGACGGCGACGAGCATGGTGGCCAACACCCGGGGGACGACGAGGCGTTGGACGGGCGAGACGCCCATGACCTCCATCGCGTCGAGCTCCTCGCGGATCTTGCGCGAGCCGAGGTCGGCGCAGATCGCGGATCCGGCGGCCCCGGAGATCAGCAGCGCCACGATGATCGGGCTCGCCTGCTGGATCACCGCGAGCACGCTCGCGCCGCCGGTGAAGGACTGGGCGCCCAACTGCTGGGTGAGCGAGCCGACCTGGAGGGCGATGACCGCGCCGAACGGGATGGAGACGAGGGCGGCGGGGAGAATCGTGACGCTCGCGACGAACCAGAACTGCTCGATGAACTCCCTTACCTGGAACGGTCTGCGGAAGATGGCCCGGGCCACGGCGACGGCGAGCGCGAACAGCTTCCCGGTCTCGCGGAGCGGGGCGAGCAGCCGGGAGGGGCGGCGCTGCTCGGGGGCCTTCCCGGGCGACTTCTCGGAAGTGACCGGCGAGGGCTTCTCGGGCGGCTCGGGCGGCCGCACCGGCATCGGGGCGGTCACGCGCGCGCACCTCCCGCGGCCGCCGGGGCGTAGCTGTCGAGGATCGCCGTACGGGCGGCCTCCGGCAGCTGGCCCATCATCGACATGACCCGCTGGCGGCGGCGCAGCGCGCCCTGGCGGACGGGCATCCCGGATGAGGGCTCCAGCTGGGGGACGACGGTGCGGGGGCCGGTGGGCAGCGGGACGGTGTCGGCCTGCTGTTCGGCGGCGAGGGTGGCGGCGTCCTTCTCCTCGGACATGCCGATGGGTCCTTCGCGGCGGCCGGCGAGGAACTGGGAGACGACCGGGGTGTCGCTGGTGAGCAGCACCTCGCGCGGGCCGAAGGTGACGAGGTTGCGGCAGAACAGCATGCCCATGTTGTCGGGGACGGTCGCCGCGATGTCGAGGTTGTGGGTGACGATGAGCATCGTCGCGTCGATCTGGGCGTTGAGGTCGATGAGGAGCTGCGACAGGTAGGCGGTGCGGACCGGGTCGAGCCCGGAGTCCGGTTCGTCGCAGAGGATGATCTGTGGGTCCAGGACCAGCGCGCGGGCGAGGCCGGCCCGCTTGCGCATGCCGCCGGATATCTCGCCCGGCAGCTTTCCCTCGGCGCCGAGGAGCCCGACGATGTCGATGCGCTCCATGACGATGCGGCGGATCTCGGATTCCCTCTTGCGGGTGTGCTCGCGCAGGGGGAAGGCGATGTTGTCGAAGAGCGACATCGAGCCGAAAAGGGCCCCGTCCTGGAACATGAGGCCGAAAAGCTTCCGGGTCTCCATGATGTCGCGCTCGGAGCTGTTCACCATGTCGACGCCGTTGATGAGGACGCGTCCCTGCTCGGGCTTGAGGAGCCCGATGATGGATTTCAGGAATACGGTCTTTCCGGTGCCGGAAGGACCGAGCATGACGCTCACTTCACCGGCGGGCAGGGTGAGGCTGACGTCCTGCCAGATGTTCTGCTTGCCGAAGGATTTCGTCAGGCCCTCGACGACGACTTCGATTCCCATCGGCCCTCCCTCGAAGTGGCGGTGAACGTGTTCATCGTTAAGCGCTCCGGCTCTGAGAAAAGCGATGGCGGCTCGTCACACATGCACCAGGGGGCGCACGTTATGTCCGCCGAAACCGCCAGGGCAAGCCGTTGAACAGCGGATTTCGACGAACCGGGGGCAGAGATCGGATCACTTGTCATTCGGTGACAAAGCCGCTCTCCGACCTTGTCGAAATCTGCGCATGCAGCCGGGCGTTCCCGATCGGCACGCCTGGGACGCTACGGGCCGGTAACCTGACTTCGCAATACTGGGTACAGATTTTCCTCGGCGAGAATTCATGCGGCGCGAAGGATTGTTGCCGGGTGAGCAATCTGCCCGTCAAACCTGTCGGATGATGAGGAAACGCACGGCCGGCGGACCGGCCCGGCGGGCACGAAAAGAGCCCTTCCGGTCCCGGGGAACCGGAAGGGCTCGGAGGCTTTTCAGGTCAGCGCTCGGGCTTCGGCTTCCTCGGCGGGCAGTCCGGCCCCTCGGGGTTGGTGGCCACGCACAGGGGCGCCTGGGTCATCTTGGTGTAGTTGTCGGCCTTCTTGCCGGGGCTGGAGATGGCCGAGGTGAAGATCGGGTCGAGGTCCTCGGTCGCACCGCACCCCTCGAACGGCGGGATGTGGGCGTACCCGGTCAGGGTGCCGCCGTACGCCACGAGGTAGCCGGCCGGCGGGTAGCTCTGGCCGTACCCCTTCAGCACCTGCTCGAAGGGGCGTTCCGTGCGGCAGTCGGGGCCTACAACCAGGGGCACTCCGTTCACCTCGACGTCGGAGAGCCGCATGACGAGCTGGGCGGTGACCGTGGTCTCCTCCGGGTAGGTCGGCGTGTTGGTGACCGTGTGCGTGTGGATCGCGGCCGGGGGGCCCACCTGCTCCAGCGTCATGGTGGCGGTGGTCGGCATGAACCCGTAGCTGAGGAACGTGGCCTTCGTCGGGGGAAGTTGGCGGCGCCCCTCGTAGTCGAAGTTCACCTCGGAGCTGACGTCGACGGTCGAGGCGCAGGAGTCGTTGATGTAGCGCTTGTTGAGCACGACCTTCATGAACGCGGGCCCCAGCGCCGCCGCGCCGTCCAGTTTGGCGGCGTTCGCGTAGCCGGCCGCGTAGGTCTCGGCGGTGGTCATCACCCACTCGGGCGGGATCTCGATCGGGCAGCTGCCCGGGTCGCCCTCCAGGGCTTCGAGCCGTTTCTCGGTGAGGGCGTCGATCTTCTCCCGTGCGGAGGGCGGCAGCCCCTCGGCCGGGCGGGTCGGGGTCGGCTCGGGTGCGGGGTCACTCTCTCCCGGCCGTGGTGCGGGGGCGGTGGGGTCGGCGCCGCCGCGGATCGTGATCGCGGCCAGTTCGGTTTCCTGGCCCGGGGCCGGTTCGCAGGCGGCGTCGAGCCCGGGGGGTGCGGTCGGCTCACCGGCCTCCGTGAACGAGGACAGCGAGAGGGCGAGTGCGGCGGGGGCGAGCGTCGCGCGTCCGGGGCTGCTGAAGGAGACCGTAGGCACGTCCCCGGTGGCGGTCAGGGTCAGTTCGCCCTCGCCTAAGCCCTGGCCTTCAATCTCGCTTTCGCCTCCGCCTCCGCCGGGCTCGGGCAGGGCGGCCGGCGGGGCGGTCAGCTCCTGCCAGGAGGCGTCCGCGTACCGGTCGCCGACGGTGCCGCGCACGGTGAGCCGCGCGGCGGCCGACAGGGTGGCGGCGTCCAGGTCGGCGAACCGGGCGAGGGCCGGGGGCGGCAGGGTCACCTCGACGGCCACCTGGTCGGGGCGGATCTCCTCGTCGGTACGGGCCGTGGTGGGGAGCACCGCCGAGACGACGACGTCCACCTCCTCGGGGCCGAAGGGGAACGGGCAGGCGTAGCGGAGGGAGACCTCCGAGGTCTGTTCCGCGGCGGCCGACTCCGCGCTGGGGACGAGCGCGGTGGCGACGACGAGCGCCCCGCCCACGGCCCAGTGGATCGGTCGTCTCGCTGCGGCGCGTGCATCGACGGTCATACGGATGTGTCCTTCCGGCGCGCGTGGGCCCAGGGGGTGGGTGGCGGCTCTGCGGGCGGCGGCCGGGCGGGCCGCGGGCGGACATCGGGCGGGGGTTAGCTGTGCTCGGACCCGGTGCGGCCGGGCTCCGGACGGCCCCTACCGACGGGTACGGTACGCACGCCGACGACGCCTGGGAAGGCCCGCGCTCCCGGTCCGATCACCGGCGCGCGGACTTTGGCAGAGGGTGACAAACCGGCCGGTGCGCCCTTGTCGCGGGGTGCGCGAAAGTTGGGCGCGCCCGGGGTGGGGCGAGAACCAGCCGTGCCCGGCCGTCGGGTGCGCACGGCCGGGCACGGCGTTCAGACGCGGTGCGTCATCGGCGCGGGATCAGCCGCTGATGACCGGGGACTTGCCCGATGCCGCGTTCACGATGGTGTACAAGCCCTGGAAGCTGGCGGTGGTGCCGACGATGCCGCAGCCGCCGCCGACCTTGTTGGCGATGGACAGGGTGAGCCCGCCGCCCGCGGTGTTCAGCGTGCCGTTGCTGCCACCCGCGGTCGGGTTGTTGTACTTGGCGGCGACCTTGCCGGTCACGTCGAAGGTGCAGGGGCCGAGGATGCTGCTCCCGGACACCTTCGCCTTGATCGCTCTGATCTCACCGGTCACCTGGCCCGTGGAGTTGGTGCCGGCGCCCGCCGCGTAGTCCAGGCCCCAGATCTCCCACGGCGGCGTGGTGGTCACCGTCCAGGTGGAGCTGAACGGCCCGGTGCACGGCGAGTTGAACGAGATCGCCGAGATGGACGCGAGCTTGGCCGGGCTCCCGGCGACCGGGGAGGTCGGCGCCGAGCCCGAGGCGGCGGAGGTCGCGCACTGGATCTTGTTGCCGTTGTTGTCGGTCAGGACGGTCACTCCGGCGCTGCCGTTGAAGGCACCGGTCGGGCTGATCGTCCAGCTGGTCGGCGCGGCGACGGCCGACGGGGCGGCCAGGACGACGGATGCCGCGGCGGCCCCGATCGCGGTCAGGACACCGGTTCGCTTGAACATGGGGGTACTCCCTTTTCTCGTCCCGTTGGGGATTCGGCTGAACGTGACTGGAGAGGTTCGTGCTGTGCGGCCTACCGCTTCGCGGAGTGCCAGAATTCCGACAGCTTGCGGCCCTCGTTCGGCGCGAGGCCGGCGGGGTCGTAGGGGCTGCCGAAGTACGTGGTGGTGTCGTCCAGCGTCACGCTGTTCTTCCCGGCGGCGGACGGGAGACCGGTCTTGAGGTTCACCGCCCAGTCCAGGAGCCCGGCTCCGCAGCCGCTTGCGCCCGGCACGGCGAACGTGGCGTCACCCTGGTCGGCGCCGTCGAAGGTGTAGCGCCCCATCTCGCCCTCGTCGTCGTTCGGCGTCCCGTCAGCTCCGAACCGCTGGAGCGAGAGGGTCGGCGCCGTCACGTTCTGCGGCTTGAGGAGCACCGGGTTCGCGGTGGTCCCGATGTAGCACTTGTCACCCAGGAACGGATTCTTGAGGTGGATGCGGACCGGGATGGTGAGAATGGGCTCACCGGTGGAGAAAGCCGCGCTCATACGGAAGTCGCGGGGTGCTCCGGCCGGTTCGATGGTGGCCGTCACACGGTTGAGATTGTTGTCCGTCAACTGACGGCAGATCGCCGATACGAGCGGAATTCCGCTGGGGCACATCAGCCCGATCAGCCCGCCGGGGATCTCCGCCGGATCCGCCGTCAGCGCCCCCTCGGGCGGGGCCACCAGCGAGGCGGTGCCGTCGGCTCGCTGGACGACGCCGAGCTGCAGATCCGTGTGGCCGGTGGAGACCTTCGTCTTGCCCAGCGTGATGGATCCGGTGGCCGAACTCGACGCGATGCAGGTGGCGATGGTGGTGACGCCGTCGGCGGCCAGCATGGCGGGCGCGTCGACCGGGCAGCGGTCGAAGGGCGCCCAGTCGCCGTTGAGCTGGGTCGCGGCGGTGGCCGAGCCGGTGGAGAGCAGAGCGCTGAATGCCGTGAACGCCGCGAGAAGGCCTACGCGGGTTCGATTGGAAACGGATCTCATGTCGTCCCCTCTGTCGGCCGCCGTGGCGCGGCCTCGTGCACGAAGTTGACCGGTTCTGCAACGCATGCCCGCACCGCGACGAGTTCTCGACGGTGATGAAGCCTCGGGTGGGCCCGGGGGCGGAGGATCGGAGCATCAATTTTCGGGCAGATTTCACGACCGAATTGATCGAGGCGTGATGTTACTCGCGGGAAACTGGGCGACACAATCCGTCCGGCTAAGATTCTTTGCACCGCACTTTTTTTGATCCGTAAATGAGCATCGGGGCCCGGTTCCCTTATCAAGGAATGCGTACCCGGGGGCCGGGAATTGCGTACCGGCGGCCGGAACCCCGCGCGCGGTGCGTACGCGGCGCAGCCCTGCCGGGCGGCCCCGGAACTCCGGCTTCCGTTCCCTCGCGGTTCTCTCGCGGATCTCTCACGCATGCCATGCAAATCGGCCAAGCGGCCGGAAACCCCTGTTCGGGAGCACGCGTTCACCCGCGTTCACCCGCGTTCACCCGCGTACGCCGTGGTGAGCCGCCCGTACGCCCGTCGATCTCGGAGCCGCCGGGCTCCGGGCGGACCGCGCCGGGAACAACTCGGTGACAGCGGAACCGCTTTGTTGTCACCGCCGGAGCAGGCGGCCGAAATTCATTGTCCGAAAGCGCGCAGTACCGCGCGACCTGCACGGAAGTCGCACAGTACGGCCGAGATGTGTGCCCCCTGCATGCCGATCTTGTCCAAGTGGTGTGCAGTGCCTGTTCCTTGGTCTATCTTCGTCGCGGACTTGGTACGCACCTGTCGGTTCGTGGGAGCGCTTTCCCCCCACCGCCTCACCCCACCACCGGGCGCCGAGAGCAAGGGGATCTGTCATGCCACATCTCATACAGCCGTTGGATACCGATGACCCACTCGGGCCGCTCCCCCAGGAATTCGCGGCGATCATGCGGCCGGAACTGCCCAGCCTCATCAAGGAAATCGGCGTCGAGGTCACCCGGGCCTATCCGGAATACGCCCGGCTGCTCGACGGCCCGAACGGGCAGGCCATCCGGGTGGGCGTGGAGCAGAGCCTCGCCTCCTTCGTCGATCTGGTGGCCGAGCCCGCCTCCCCCACCACGCTCCGGGACGACATGTGCCGGCGCTTCGGACGGTTCGAGGCGTACGAGGGCCGGAGCATGGACACCCTCCAGGGGGCCTACCGGTTGGGCGCACGAGTGGCGCTGCGACGGGCGAAGAAGGTCGGGCAGAGCTATCGCCTCTCCCCCACCCTGATGCTGAGCTTCGCCGACGCGCTCTTCGCCTACGTCGACGAACTGGAATCGCTTTCCCGGGAAGGCTTCCTGGAGGCGCAGTCCCAGTCGGGCGAGCACAGCGAGGCGCTGCGCCGCCGTCTGCTCCATCTGATCCTCGCCGGGCGCCCGGCCCCCGGGAGCGCCATCGCCGACCTGTGCGAGCAGACCGGGTGGGCGCTGCCCGAGAAGGTGACGCTGATCGCCGTGCGGGCCCCGGCGGAGCTGGACCGGCTCCACGCGGACCGTGACCTTCTCGTCGACCTCAGCGCGCCGCAGCCGCATCTGCTCGTTCCCGGAGCGCTGGACGACGCACGAAGGTCCATGCTGGAGCAGGCCCTGCCGGCCGGACGCGCGGCGATCGGGCTGACCGTCCCCACGGCGCTGGCCTGCGAGTCGATCCGCTGGGCCCGCCGGGTCCTGGAGCTCGTCGACTCCGGTGTGATCGACGACGCTCCGCTGATCCGCTGCGAGGACCACCTCATCACCCTGTGGCTGCTGTCCGACCCCGCCCTGCTGGACCAGCTCGCCCAGCGGGAGCTGGCCGCCGTCGCGGGGATCAGCGCGACCCGCCGCGACCGGCTGGTCGAGACGCTGCGGATCTGGCTCGACACCCGGGGCACCGCGGCGCAGATGGGTGCGCTGCTCGATGTCCACCCGCAGACCGTGCGCTACCGCATGCGCAACCTGGAGACCATTTTCGGTGACCAACTCGTCGATCCCGAGAGCCGTTTCGCCACCGAGGCGGTGCTGCGCGCACTGCGTCTGCGCTCACGCGCCACCGGCACATCCCCCTGATCCGGATCACGTTCGGCGCGTCGGGTCAACTTACCGGCGCGTAAGGCGAAATAGACGGTCAGTCCCAAACGGTTGCGACACGGAGACGTATCCGGCGAGAAACCCGGAACCACGTCCCGTACACAGGAGGGAGCCCGCCGCCCAACAGGCGACGGATCCCATGCACCGCCTCCTGGCCAACCATTCCGAGAGGGAACGCCCCATGACCGCCTCGCACCTCCTCGTCCCCGTGCCGATCCCGGACCGGGTCGCCGCGCTGATCGGTTCGTGCATTCCGCCGCACATCCTCCAGGCGGAGTTCGACGCCGACTGCGCGGCCCGCGAGGTCCGCAGGTTCCGCGGCCCCCGGCTGGGCGTCGAGGACCAGGCCGACCGCGAACAGGCCCTGTCCGAACTGGCCCGCGCCAACAAGGTGCTGGCCGCGCACCATCCGCGACTGGCGGTGCTGCCCGGCTCGCCCTTCTGAGCGACCTTGCGGGACGTAACGGCTCCCCTTACCTTACTCCCAAGTAAGTTTACTTCGGAGTAAGGAATTGGCGTGGACGGAACCAGCGGCGGCAACCTCACCGACGACCTGTCCGCGCTCGACTTCGCGGCGGTCGCCCCCGAGGAGTTCGCACGGATCGTCAAGGGCCTGTCCGCCGAGCAGCTTGCCGAGGTCATGCGGGGCGAGCTGCGCACCCGGATACTCGGCGAGGTCTTCGGCCGGATGCGGCAGCAGTTCCGCCCCGAGACCGCGGGCGGCCTCACCGCACTGATCCGCTGGAAGATCACCGGGGAGAGCGACGCGTTCTACGAGACCGCGATAGCGGATGGCGCTTGCCAGGTCACCCCGGGCCGTTCGGAGGCCGAACCCCGCACCACCCTGGTGATGGCCGACGCCGAGTTCCTCAAGCTCGTCTCCGGCAACGGCAATCCGGTCACCATGTTCATGACGCGCAAGCTCAAGGTCGCCGGTGACGTCGGCCTCGCCTCCGGCCTGACCCGGTACTTCGACATCCCGAAGGCGTGAGGGGATGAGCTTCTTCTCCCTGGCCGACATCCGCACCGAGATCGAAGCCGTACGCCTGCTGATCTGGCAGGCCGCGTGGATGGCCCGCAACGACCGTACCTTCGACGCGGGCCAGGGCTCCATGTCGAAGCTGCGGGCGGGCGAACTCGCGGTCGCGGCAACGGAGAAGGCGGTCCAGATCCTCGGCGGCGCGGGTTACAGCCGGGAGCATCCGGTGGAGCGGATGTACCGCGACGCGAAGATCTACACGATCTTCGAGGGCACCAGCGAGATCCAGCGCCTCGTCATCGCGCGGGCCATCTCGGGGCGGCACATCCGCTGAGGGCCGGGACGCTCTCAAAAACACCCGGGCGGAGGCAGGCCACTCGGTCACGCGATGGACGGACCACACCTCTCCCCCGCCATTTGGTCACAACTCCATCACCAACGGAACATCTGGCTCCCCCGGGCGTGGCCGGGTCGCTACGGTCAGGCCTCCACGAACCACCCTGGGGGGACCATGGATTGGAACAGCCCGCAGCACCCGTCACGCCAGTCCGGCTGGGGGCAGGGCGGCAACTTCACGCCGCCGCCACCGTCGACGGGCGGTCCGCAGTGGACGCGCAAGCGCGTCATACTCCCGGCGGCAGGTGCGCTGCTCGTGGTCGGCTTCGGAATCGGCGCCGCCGGTGAGCCTCCGCAGGAAGTCCGCACGGTCGCGGCGAAGACGAAGCCCGCCCCGACGGTCACGGTCACAAAGACGGCGACGGTCACGGTGACCGCGACCCCTGAACCGGCCCCCACGATCACGAAGGTCAAGAAGGTGCGGGTCACCGTCACCGCCGCTCCCCCGGAGCCGAAGCCTGCGAAGAAGCCCGCCGCCCAGGACGACGACAACGGCAGCAGCAGCGGCGGCAACAACGGAGGCTCGGGCGGCGCGTCGGCGTACTACGAGAACTGCGACGCGGTCCGCGCCGCGGGCGCCTCACCCATCCGGTCCGGCCAGCCCGGGTACGGACCTCATCTCGATCGCGACGGCGACGGAGTGGGCTGCGAATAGGGACGCCCGGCCGCACCGGACGTGACGGAGGCCCCCTCCGGCAGGAGGGGGCTGTTCACTGCGACACACGACGCCTCGGGCGGCTCATATGCCGAGGAAAAGCCCCCGCATGACGGTCAACACATGTGATCCTCGTCGCCCTCAACACCTACCGCGACACCGGAACGCGAACGGGGAAATCGACATCCGGGCCGGGCGGCCGTAGGCCGTCACCGAGTGCGCCGGAAGGAACACGCAACAGCCCCGGACCCCCGGCCACACCCCGTCCACGTGCGGCAACACGGTTCGGATCGCCCGGTCGTGACGATCCAGGGGGATCCGTGGCGACGGTGTGGAGAGGTCGGCGGCACGGGGCGCCGACGCGTCGGCGGCGGTTTCCGGCCGGGGACGAACGGCTCTCACGGCCGCCCCCGCACGATTCGGCGGTGCGTCGTCCGCCTCCGTGCCACTAGCCTCTTCACATGACCTCCACTTCGACCCAGCCGACGCCTGCCCGCCCGATGGTTGAGCTGAACGCGGAGATCCGCGCTCTGGTCGCCGACGGCGGTGTGGTGTCGCCGGAGGGCCGCCGGGAGTACGAGCGGCTTCTCGTCGAGTGGGTGGCGGCCGTGCGGGGCAGCTCCGCCGAAGCCGTCTGACCGTACGGGGCGGATCGACGGAAGCCGTCCGACCGTACGGCGACGGGTGCCCGCCGGGAGCGGTGCAAGCCCGGCACGACGGGAGCCGCCCCCTCCGCAGGGGCCGGCCGGGGCGTCGGCGACAGTGATCGTCCGTCCGCGTCCTCATCCCGGGAGAGCCCATGACCGCCGCGTCACCCGCCGGCGCACGCCGCACGTCCCTCCTGCTCGTCACCGATCTCGCCTACGAGGCGCGCGGCCGCCGCTACTGCGACGAGGACATCCGCCTCTCCTCCCGGCTGCGCGAGGCGTTCGACGTCGCGCTGTGCCACCCCCGGGACGCGGCAGCGCTGCTGGAAGGCTTCGACACCGTGCTGATCCGCAACAGCGGGCCCGTGCTGCACTACCGCGAGGCGTACGACGCGTTCCGCTCGCGGGCCCTGGAGCTGGGGACGCCGGTCTACAACCCGCTGGGCGGGCGCGGCGACATGGCGGGCAAGGAGTATCTGGTGGAGATGGACCGGGCGGGCCTCCCGGTCATCCCCACCGTGGACCGGGCGGCCGACCTGGCCCGGCTGCCCGACGTCCCCCGGTACGCGGTCAAGCCGAAGCTGGGGGCGGACTCGGTCGGGCTGCGGTTCGTCACGGCGGCACAGGCGCGGGCCGGGCTGGAGCGGGCGGCCGAGGGCTCCCTCCTCGTACAGCCGCGGGTCGACTTCCGCCACGAGGTGTCCTTCTACTTCGTCGACCACGACTTCCAGTACGCGCTGTACGCCCCGGACCCGGAGCGGCGGTGGGTGCTGGAGCCGTACGCGGCGAGCGCGGAGGACCTGGAGTTCGCCCGGCGCTTCATCGCCTGGAACACCCTCGACCACGGGATCCAGCGGGTCGACGCCTGCCGGACGGCGGACGGCGCCCTGCTGCTCGTGGAGCTGGAGGACCTCAATCCGTATCTGTCGCTCGACCGGGTCGGCGAGGACGTCCGGGAGGCGTTCGTGGCGCGGCTGAAGACGTCGATCGCCTCGCTGCCCCGCTAGGAGCTCCGGACCCCCGTCCGGCCCGTCCCCGCATGCGGGGACGGGGGGCCGGTGTGAGGGTGCAGGGGTGACGACTGCCAGCGAGCAAGCCCCCGCCGCGCAGAGTGCCGCCGCGCCGCCGCCCGTCCTCGACCGGCGACGGCGCAACATCGTCTTCGCGACGATCGTGCTCGGCATGCTGCTCGCGGCGCTGGACCAGACGATCGTGGGCACGGCCCTGCCGACGATCGTCTCGGACCTGGGCGGGGCCGCGCACATGTCGTGGGTGGTCACCGCGTATCTGCTGGCGGAGACGGTGGCCACCGTCCTGGTCGGCAAGTTCGGCGACATGTTCGGGCGGAAGCTGGTCTTCCAGGTCTCGGCGATCATCTTCATCACGGGATCGTTCCTGTGCGGCCTGGCGTCGGACATGCTGCTGCTGATCATCTGGCGCGGTATGCAGGGCATCGGCGCGGGCGGTCTCATGGTCACGTCGATGGCGCTGATCGCGGATGTCATCCCGCTGCGCGAACGCGGCAAGTACCAGGGCGCGATCGGGGCGGTCTTCGGTATCTCCACCGTGATCGGGCCGCTGCTCGGCGGGCTGTTCACGGACCATCTGACGTGGCGCTGGGCGTTCTACGTCAATGTGCCCATCGCCATCGTGGTGGTCATCGCCGCCGCCCGGAACATCCCGTCGGTGAAGGCGACGGGGCGGCCGGTCATCGACTACCGGGGCATCGCGCTGGTCACCGTCGGGGCGAGCGCGCTGATCCTGGCGACGAGTTGGGGCGGGAACGAGTACGCCTGGGGGTCGGCCGTCATCATCGGGCTGTTCCTCTGCGGGCTGATCGCCCTGGCGCTGTTCTGTCTGGTGGAGACGCGGGCGAAGGAACCGATGCTGCCGATGCGGCTGTTCCGGAACCCGGTCTTCACCGTCTGCTCGATCCTCTCCTTCATCGTGGGCTTCGCGATGCTCGGCTCGATGATCTTCCTGCCGACCTACCTCCAGTACGTGGACGGGGACTCGGCGACGCTCTCGGGGGTACGGACGCTGCCGCTGGTCGCCGGTCTGCTGGCCGCCTCGATCTTCAGCGGCAACGTGGTGAGCAAGACGGGCCGCTACCGGGTGTTCCCGATCGTGGGGACGCTGGTGATGGCGGCCGGGCTGTTCCTGCTGTCCCGGATGGGGCCGGGGACCGGCGTCTGGCTGGAGTCGCTGTACATGGTGGTGCTGGGGCTCGGCATCGGGCTGGCCATGCAGGTGCTGACGATCGCCGTGCAGAACACCGTGGACTACGAGGACCTGGGTACGGCCACCTCGGGCGTGACGTTCTTCCGTACGCTGGGCAGCGCCTTCGGCACGGCGGTGTTCGGCACCATCTACGCCAACGCGCTGAAGCCGAACCTCACCGACGGGGTCGCGCAGGCGGTGGCGGCGGGCGGCGACCCGGCGGTGCTGGCCGGTGCGTCGCAGAGTCCGCAGGCCCTGCACGCGCTGCCCGACGCCCAGTCGGAACCGCTGGCGCTGGCGTACGCGGACACGTTGCACACCGTGTTCCTGTGGACGGTGCCCATCGCGCTGATCGGCTTCGTCGTCGCGCTGTTCCTCAAGGAGGTGAAGCTGCGCGACTCGGCGCGGCTCGGGTCGACGGACATGGGCGAGGGCTTCGCCCAGCCGGGCAGCGGGGACTCGGCGAAGGTCCTGGAGTATTCCGTGGCCACGATCCTGCACAACGCCGGCCCCGACACCGCCCGGCGGATCACCGCCGAGTCCGACACCCGGCTCGACATGGCGGGGGCCTGGGCGGTGATGCAGGTGGACCTGTTCACCCGGATGGTCGGGCACGCGGGCCTCGGGCTGATCGCGGCCCGGCACCGGATTCCGCCGGAGGTGCTGGTGCCGGTCTTCGACCGGATGATCGAGGAGGGCTATCTGACGGGCGACGGCCGGCTCTTCTCGCACACGGCGGCGGGCCGGCGCGAGGCGGCGGTGATCTCCGACGCCTGGGGCCACTGGCTCAACGACCGCCTGGCCGAGGACGGCGCACGCCCCGACGACGCTCAGCTCCGGGCCACCGTGGACGTGATCGCCAAGCGGCTGCTGGCGGAGGACCTGGCCCAGGAGCTGTCCCCCGCGGCCGGCTCCGGCGGATCGTCGCGGGTGGGGGCTCCGGTCTGACGCACGGGCCGGGCGTACGCCGGCCCCCAGGGCGCCGGTCAGTCGACGAAGACCGCCGTCGTGTAGACCCAGGCGCCCTCGTGCCGGACGAAGCGGCTCTTTTCGTGGAGGGAGTCGGGGCGCCCGTCGTCGGTGTAGTGGGCGCGGAAGGTGACCGTTCCGGTGGAGTGGAAGGCGCTGCCCTCGGTGGTGTCCAGGATCTCCAGGCCCACCCAGCGCATCGACGGATCGAAGTCGACGCCGGGCGGCCGGGTCTCGGGGTGCCAGGTGCGCAGCAGGTACGCCGCGTCCTGGACGACGAAGGCCGCGTACCGGGAGCGCATGAGGGCCTCGCAGGTCGGTGCGGCGGCGCTGCCGCAGTGGTACCGGCCGCAGCACTCCCCGTAGACGGCGGGCAGGCCGCAGGGGCACGGGGAGGCGGGGGTGATCCGCGGGGCGGCGGTCGCCCGGTGCCGGGAGGTGCGTCGTGACATGCGTCCATTGTGACGCGTGACGGCGGGGAGGCGCGTACGAGGCATCGCTCGCCGCCGTCGGCCCGCCCCGTGCGCGGGTCGGCGGTGACGGGGTTGACGTCAGGGCTTGCGCGCCACGCCCGCGTAGCCGGGGATCGGCTCGTCGCCGGGTACGTCGATGGCCTGGCCGAGCTCCGGGTGCCAGTCGGCCGAGAGCGAGACACCCGGTTCGACCAGTTCGAGGCCGTCGAAGAACGCCGTGAGTTCGGCGCGGCTGCGGGGGCGCAGCGTCATCCCGCGCGCCTTGTACATGGCGCGGGCCTGCGCGGCGCCCTCCGGGTTGAAGTCGCCGGTGGTGTGCGAGAGCACCAGGTAGCCGGTCATGGCGCGCTCCGTGGTCAGAGGTCCGTACAGAGGCGGGGTGCAGTCATCAGATGCGGTCTCAGGTGAGCAGGAAGTCGGCCTGGCCGGCCTTGGCGCCCTGGATGAACGCGGCGATCTCGCCGTTGGAGTAGATGAGGGCGGGGCCCTCCGGGTCGGCGGACTGGCGTACGGCGACCCGCCCGTCGGCGAGCTTCATGGCCTCGATGCAGTTGCCGCCGTTCCCGCCGCTCCACGGCTTGTACCAGCCTTCGGAGCCGAGGTCACCGGCCGGCATGCCGTTGTATATGTGGTTCATCACAGCTCCTTGCGGAAGTCCCGGAGGATTTCCTTCGTGCGTTGTGCAGTCGCGGCCTGAGCCGCCATGCGGTCCATGACTTCGAGGTAGGAGGCCACCTCTGGGCGGGCGTCGAAGTAGACGGCGCCGGTCAGGTACTCGCTGTAGACCATGTCGGGGAGTTCGGGAACGGCGAACCGGAAGAGGACGAAAGGACCGTAGGTTCCCGGGTGGTGGCCGGCGGCGAACTCCGCGATCTGCAGCGTGACGTGGGGAAGCTCCGTGGCCGCGAGGAGCTTGTCGATCTGCCCGCGCATCACCTGCGCGCTGTCGACGGGCCGCCGCAGAACGGTCTCGTCCATGATCGCCCACAGCCGGGGGGCGTCGTCCTTGGCCAGCAGGGACTGCCGCTCCATCCGCAGCGCCACATGGCGCTCGATGTCCTCGGGGCGGGTCTGGCCGACCGCCCCGGTACGCATCACGGAGCGTGCGTAGTCCTCGGTCTGGAGCAGCCCGGGCACGAAATGCGGCTCGTACATGCGCAGCAGGCTCGCGGCGCCCTCCAGGCTGACGTACATGCTGAACCAGTCGGGCAGCACGTCGTGGAATCGCTGCCACCAGCCCGGCCGGTTCGCCTCCTCCGCCAGGTCGACGAAGGCCTCGGCCTCCTGGTCGCCGACGCCGTACGCCTTCAGCAGCAGCTGGACGTAGGGGATCTTGAGCCCGACCTCGGCGGTTTCCATTCTGCGTATCGTCGCCGGGGCGACCCTGAGCACCTTCGCCGCCTGGTCTCGGGTCAGGCCGACACGCTCGCGCAGAACCTGCAGGCGCTTGCCGAGAACGACCTGGCCCACGGTCGGGGCGGACCGCGGTTCGCTCACTTCAGACCTCCCCATGCGCTGTTTGCGAGCAGTGTGCCACGCGTGCGCCCCCAACGACACAGTCACTCTGGAAATTTCAGAGTGCCCCTTGCCAAGTGTCATCGTCAGGGGGAGAGTTGACTCCCGAACCAGTTCGCTCAGTCATGCCCGCCCCCGAGCACCCGGGGAACGAAGCGTGACGCAGCCCCCACTGTGAGGATCGGTCGTGGCACCTGGCAGTGCGCTCATCCCCCGGCTCTTGGACCTCAGTCCCGGGACGGAGGCGCTCCGTTACTGCTTCGCGCTGCCGGCGCACCCCGAGTCGGTGGCCGGTGCGCGCGAGCTGACGCGAGCCCGGCTGGACGCCTGGAAGCTGGGCCGCGACGCCTGCGACGCGGCCGTCCTCATCGTCTCCGAGCTGGTGACCAACGCGGTCGTGCACACCGCGAGCACCCGGGTGGTGTGCGAGCTGAGCCGGCTCGGCAGACGACTGCGGATAGCCGTGCAGGACCAGGGGCACCAGCCCGGCGGCCCGCGGCTGCGCCACTCCTCCGACGACGAGCACGGCCGCGGTCTGCTCCTCGTCGACGCGATGAGCAGCGCCTGGGGTTCGCACGACGCCGGGGACGCCTCCGGCCGCATCGTCTGGGCGGAGCTGGCGCATGACGCGGAGCAGCCGCCGGGCGCGGGGCAGCCATGCTGAGGAACGCGCTGTCCCGGCTGCGCGCGGCGCACCGGGGCCGGACGCCCGACCAGGCCCGCGGCGGCCGGGTGCGGCTGGCGCTGCCGGCCTCGATGTCGGCCAGCCTGGGCTGCGACGCGGTCGGGGTGCCCGCCCGGCACGGCTTCCGCCTCATGTCCCATCTGCCGCGTACCGGCTGCGTGTTCGCCGACGCGGACCGCTGGTGGTGGATCGTCCCGGCCGGCTCCGACCTGGATCTCGACTGGCCCGAGCAGGTGACGTACGCGCGGGACGCGGACGTGCCCGGCGGCCGGCCCCGGCTGATCCACTCGCCGGACGGCCTCACGCCGTACACCCCGCCCATTCCGCTCTTCCTGATGGTCTGCCAGGTGACGGGGGTGGTACCGAGCTGGGGGGCCGCCGGTACGCGGAGCGTCGTGGCGTCCGGCTGACCGGGCCCGGAGCCCGCGACCGAACGAGCCGGGCCCGGTCAGGTCGGGCCCGTCTCGTTCGGTCGTGTTCCCGGCCGGGTCAGGCCCCGTCGAGGTACGCGAGCCCCGGGTGGACCTCGGTGTACCGGTCGAGCAGCCGTCGGGCCACCGTCACCGAGTCGACCAGCGGGTGCAGGGCGAAGGCCTGGACGGCCGCCGCGCGGGATCCGCTCTCCGCCGCCTCCAGCACCGCCCGCTCCACGGCCTTCACCGCCGTGACGAGGCCGACCGCGTGGTACGGGAGCGGTGAGACGGCCACCGGGTGGGCCCCGTTGGCGTCGACGAGGCAGGGCACCTCGACGACGGCGTCCGGGTCCAGGGCCGAGAGCGTCGTGCGGTTGCGGACGTTGAGGATCAGGGAGGCGCGTTCGTTGCGGGCGACGGCGCGCATCAGGGCGAGCGCGACCTGTTCGTAGCCGCCGGACTCCAGGTCGCTCTCCTCCCGCTCCCCCGCGCCGGCGACCTCGCGGTTCTCCGCCATGTACGTCGCCTCGCGTTCGGCGCGGGTGCGGTCCCAGGTGGCCCACGCGGGCGTGCCGGGTTCGCGCATGCGGGCGTAGAAGCCCTCCTGCTGGTCCTGGAGGAACGCGCCCCGGGTCTGTTCCGCCTCCTGGTAGGCGCGTACGGCCTCGCGGTTGACGTAGTAGTAGTGCAGGTATTCGTTGGGGATCGCGCCCAGCGACCGGAGGAGTTCCGCGCCGAAGAGGCGGCCCTCCTCGAAGGTGTCGAGCAGCTTCGGGTCGGCGAGCAGCCGGGGCAGTTCGTCCCGCCCCTCCACGTACAACCCCTGCACCCACCCGAGGTGGTTGAGCCCGGCGTAGTCGATCCAGGCCCGGTCCGGGTCGGCGCCCAGGACGCGGGCGATGCGCCGTCCCAGGCCGACCGGCGAGTCGCAGATCCCGATGACCCGGTCGCCCAGGTGCCGGGCCATGGCCTCGGTGACCAGGCCCGCCGGGTTGGTGAAGTTGATGACCCAGGCCTGCGGGGCGATCCGGGCGATGCGCCGGGCGAGTTCGAGGGCGACGGGGACGGTGCGCAGCCCGTACGCGATGCCGCCCGCGCCTACGGTCTCCTGGCCGAGCACGCCTTCGTCGAGGGCCACCCGTTCGTCGGCGGCGCGTCCGGCGAGCCCGCCGACCCGGATGGCGGAGAAGACGAAGTCGGCGCCGCGCAGCGCCTCGTCGAGTTCCGTGGTGGCGACGACGGCGGGCGCGTCCGCGACGTCCCGGCCCTGTTCCGCGAGGACGCGGGCGACGGCGGTGAGCCGGTCGGCGTCGGTGTCGTACAGCGTGACCTGTGAGACGCGGCCCTCGGCGTGATCGCCGAGGAGGGCCCCGTACACGAGAGGCACCCGGAATCCGCCACCGCCAAGAATTGTCAGCTTCACGCTGCTCGATGGTACGGGCAGGCCACAGCGGTACGGCGC
>NZ_JBHXJG010000064.1:0-30879 GCF_042723425.1 Streptomyces sp. NPDC058375
CACCAGGTCCGCGCCCACTTCCTCCCGTACGGAGTCGAGGAGATGTGTATAAGAGACAGGCGCTGGGGCGGTGTGCCCGTAGCCTTTCGGGGTGGCCATGCACGCTAGCCAGCCCCTCCGCGTCCCCGTCGGCAGCGACGCCGGGCGATGGAGCACCTTCCACGGCGAGAAGACCCTGGTCGTAGCGGCCCGTACGGTGACCTCGACGGTACGGGTCCTCGAGTGCCTGCCCGCCCTCCTGCGCGGGGACTCACGCGTCACGGTCGTCTTCGCCCACGACCCCACCTCCGCCTTCAACGACGGGGTCCTCGACCTCCTGCACGACGCGGGCTGCCGGGTCATCCCCTGGGAGCAGGTGAGCCACGCCGAGCCCGATCTGATCCTCACCGCCAGCGAGAACATCGACGTCCCCGCGGGGCATTGCCCGGTCCTCGTCCTGCCGCACGGCATCGGCTTCCAGAAGCAGGTGCCCGACGCCCGTGCCCCGGGGGACCGGCTGTCGGGGGTCGTGCCGGACAGTCTGCTGGAGTCCGGGCGCGCCTGGCTGGCCATCTCGCACCCGAGCCAGGAGGAGCAGTTGCTCTCCTCCCATCCGAAGGCGGCCGGGCGCACGCTGCTCGTGGGTGACCCGTGCTACGACGAACTGCTCGTCAGCGCCGGGCGGGCGAGCACGTACCGGCGGGCGCTCGGTGTGCCCGGCGGGCACCGGCTGGTGGTGCTCAGTTCGACGTGGGGTCGCACGTCGCTGATCGGGCGGGATCCTGGGCTGGCGGCCCAGGTGCTGGCCGCTCTCCCCTACGACGAGTTCCGGGTGGCGGCGATCGTGCACCCCAACGTCTGGGCGGGGCACGGCTCCTGGCAGATCCGCAATCTCCTGGCCCCGGCGCTGGAAGCCGGCCTGATGCTGGTCCCCCATGTCCACGCCTGGCGGTCCGCACTGGTCGCGGCGGATGTCGTGGTCGGCGACCACGGCTCGGTGACCCTGTACGGGGCGGCGCTCGGCAAGCCGGTCCTGCTGGGCGCCTTCGGCAGCGAGGCCGTCGAGGGCACCGCCGCGGCCGCGCTCGGGCGGACCGCGCCTCGCCTCGACCCCCAGGGTGACCTGCACGAGCAGATCGCGGCCGCGATGGCCGGGCCGGCTCCGGACCGGTTCGCCGCGGTCGCCGAGGGGGCCTTCGACCGGCCGGGGCAGTCCCTGACGCGGCTGCGCGCCGCGCTCTACCACCTGCTGGACCTCGCGGAACCCGTGCCCGCTCCCCCGCCCGAGCTGTATCTGGCCGAGCCCGAGGAGACCGGGGCGGACGTCACCGCCTGGACGGTCACCACCTCCCTCTCGTCGGCCGACGGTCCGGGCGTGGTCACCGTGCGCAGGCGACCGGCGGCGGTGCCGGGCGAGGACGAGGAGGAGACCACCACCCGCTTTCGCCACCTCGCCTGCGACGAACGGGAGCCGGAACGAAGGCTGCTGGAAAGCGCCTCGGTGCTGCTGCGCGGAGCTCCCGCCACCTCGACGTCGGCCGCGCTCCTGTGGGCCGAGGACGCCCTGGAGCGCCTGCCGGGGTGTCGTCTCGCCGCTGCCCCCCTGCGCGGGGGCGGATACGTGGCAGGGCTGCGCGACGGCCGGACCGTGGAGGCGACCGTGACCGGGCCGACAGCCCACCCGGGACTGCCCGCCGCGGTCGTCTACGCACTGCTGCGGGCCGCCGCGCCTCTGGACGACGCCGTGGTGAGCGTGCGGGTCGGGGCGCGCGAGGAGGACGTGGTGATCCGGCTGCGGGCCCCGTCCCCGGGCGGCGCCTCGGGCTGACCGGGCCGCCCGGCCCCTGGCCGTCAGCCGGCCGCCGGTCCTCCCGCCAGGCGCTCCCTCAGCTCCTCCGCCCGGGGGCTGCCACCGGCCTCGTAGATCTCCAGGGCGCGCTCCAGACGGGAGCGGGCCTCACGAGGGTCGCCCCCCGGGCGTTCCTCGATGTCCGCCAGCGCCACGAGGGCCTGCGCCTCGTAGTGGGTGGCCTCCTGGGCGCGCAGCGTCTCGGCGGCCGCGCTCAGCGCCGCGATCGCCTCCCGCGTCTCACCGAGGTGGTCGTGCGCGAGGCCGATGGCCATGTGCACGCGGGCCGCCATCCGCGCGTCCTCACGTGCGGCGAGCTGCTCGTGGGCGCCGCGCAGGGTGTCGAGCGCCGCACGGGAGTCCCCGGCCGCGTCCTGGGCGCAGCCGAGGAAGTAGGCGGCGATGGCCGCCCCGCGGTGCTCGTTCGCCGCCGTGTTGAGGTCGAGGGCGCTCCGATAGGCCTCCATCGCCCGGGTAGGGTCGGTGCGGTCCCAGTACCGTCCGGAGAACTCCTGCACGGAGGCGCGGACGACCAGATGATCCGACACCTCCGCGCAGGCTTCGGCGGTGTCCAGTTCGCGCCGGGCCGCCTCGTACTCGCCCAGGTCCATCAGCGGACGGGACAGCAGGCTGCGCAGCCGGGCCTCGGCGGCCGGAACCAGGGCTTCGGCCGCGGCGGCCGCGCCGAGTTCGAGCGATTCGCGCCAGTCGCCGAGATGCCGGTGGTGGAAGAACAGGACCGTGAAGGCCTCCGCGAGCTGCCACACCTCCGTGTGCAGTCCCTCCTCGCGTGCGGCGGCCCGCAGCACGCCGAGGATGTTGCGGTGTTCGGCCTCCAGCCAGGCCACCGGCTTCGGTCCGTCCTTGGCCGCGAAGGGGTCGGGTACGCGGGCGAGCAGTCGCGTGAGGTCGGCGATCCGCAGGCGGTCCAGCCTGATGGCCCGGTCGGCGAGTGCGGTGAGGGCCAGGTAGTGCAGCGTCACCCGCCGCACGAGTGCGGTCCGCTCGGCCGGGGCCTCTTCCTCCGTGGCGCGATCGGCGGCGTGCAGCCGTACGAGGTCGTGGAAGCGGAAGCGGCCGTCCGCGGTCTCCTCCAGCAGGCTGGCCCCGGTCAGCGCGTCCAGCGCGTCCTCGGTGCGCTCCGGGTCGAGGCCAGCGGCCACCGCGGCGACACCGGCGTCGAAGGTGGTTCCCGGGTACCAACCCATCAGGCGGTAGAACCGGGCTGCTTCCGGGGCGAGTTCACGGTAGGCGAGGTCGAATGCTGCGGCCACGGACCGGTCCTTTCCGAGGGACATTCCCGCCAGTCGGCGCGGCTCGTCGGCCAGCTCCTTCGCGAGCGCCGCCAGGGTGAGCCGGGACTTGGCCGCGAGCCGCGCGGCGACCACGTGGAGCGCCACCGGCAGCCCGCCGCAGAGCTCCACCAGGCGTTTTGCCGAGACCCGGTCGGCGGCGACCTTCTCCGCTCCGCACCGGTCGGCGAGCACTTCCAGGGCGCTGTCCCGGTCGAGCGGATTCACGGACATCAGCTTCGCCCCGGAGGCGGCGAGCTCTCCGAGTCCGCTGCCGCCGGCCACCACCAGGAAGCTGCCCTTCCCCTTCGGGATCAGCGCGGCGGCCTGTGCGGGCTGGGAGACGTTGTCCAGGAAGACCAGCAGCCGCCGGTTCGCGGAGCGGCTCCGCAGCAGCCGGACGCGTTCGACGAACGTGGCCGGGATGTAGGCGTCGTCCATGCCCAGGGACCGCAGGCAGCACCGGGCCGCCTCGGAGACGTCCGCGCCCGCCGACTCTCCCCGCAGGGCCGCGAAGTCCACGTAGATCTGTCCGTCCGGGAAGCGTTTCCGGCCCCGTTCCGCCCAGCGGGACACCAGCGCGGTCTTGCCCACGCCGGGCGGCCCGTGCAGTGCGGCGAAGCCGACGCTCGAGCCGTCGTCCTCGTCGTCCGTCTCGGGAACCAGCCAGCCGTCAAGCGTGGCGAGGCCTTTGGTCCGGTTGATCAGCCGCACGGTGAGTGGCGGGATCTCGTCGGGTGTGACCTGTGTCCCGACCGGCGGCGGCGACTCGACGTGGAACGTGATGCCGCCGTGGATCGTGCCTGCCTGGACGGCCGGCCCGTGGACGGTGCCCGACAGGTCGTTCCGGACGGCCGCACGATCGGGGCCGCCCGTGCCCTCAGCACTCACGCCGTGCCCGACCGCTGCTCCGGCGCGTCCGCGCCACCGCTGTTGAACGTCAGGTTGGAGAACGTCTCGCCCTGGAACACCGGCCCGTGCTGGGTGCCTCCGCTGATGGTGTTGGTGACGGACACCGTGGGTCCGACCGGTTGCGGGGGCGCCAGTTCGTCGAGAAGGGTCCGCAGCTCGTCCGCCCTCTCCGGGTCGGCGCGCAGCGTCCGGCGGAGCCGGTTCCGCCACTCGGCCTCGATGTCCGCGGCCGTCTCCTCGTCGTCCTCGGCCCGGGCCGCCGTCAGCTCCTCGCGGGACTCCTCCAGCTCGGCGTCGATCACCTCGTCGTCCTCGCCCCGGCCCAGGAAACGGGCCAGCCGCCCGCGCACCTGCGTCCACGCCTCCGTCGCCATCAGCCCCACGAAGGTCGTCGCTCCCGATGCCGCCAGTGCCGTCAACTCGGCTTCCACCGAACCCCCTCTGCCTCACCTGTCGCCTCGTGCGGGTACGCGAACCCGTCACTGGTGCAACCGTAGAGAGCGAACACCGCCTTCGGAAGGCGAATCGGGGGCGCGGCGCAGAGCAGTTCCGGCCATGTCGGGGCCGCCCGCGCCCGGCGCGGCCTCCCGCGCGACCGCGGGCGCGCATCGGACACGTGATGGTGGATGATGGACGAGGGGCCGCGACACGGCAACGTTCCGCCGACCTCGCCGGCCGGCGCCCCGGAAGGGCGGTCGCCATGTCCGCAGCCGGAGTGAACAGATCGGTCGCGGCGCTGTTCATCGCGCTCCTGCTGGCCGTGATCGCGGGATGCACGGGCGGGGACGGGTCGTCACCCTCGCCCCGCAGCAGCTCTCCCTCCGGTACGGGCGGGGCCGCCGACGTACTCGCCGTGAAGATCGACAACGTGGCGCCCGCACGCCCCCACACCGGGCTGGAGCGGGCCGACATCGTCTACGTCGAGCAGGTGGAGGCCGGTCTCAGCCGGATCCTGGCCGTGTACTCCTCCGGTCTGCCGCCGGTGATCGGCCCGGTGCGCAGCGCGCGGGAGACCGATCTGGAGCTGCTGCGGCAGTTCGACGGGCCGACGCTGGCCTTCTCTGGGGCCCAGAGCAGGCTGCTGCCGGTCATCGACCGCGCGCCGCTGGACGCGGTACCGCCCTCGAAGGCGCCGGGCGCGTACTTCCGGGGTCCGGACCGGCCGGCGCCGCACAATCTCTATCTGCGGCCGGAGAGGATCCCGTTCGCGGCCTCCGGGGTCGACGCCGTCGAGGAGCTGGGGCTCCGGTTCGGTGCGCCGCCTCCCGGCGGGGAGCCGGAGGACAGTCGCACGGTTCGCTACCCGTCGGCGTCGGTCACGTTCACCTGGTCCGGCGGAGACGCGCGGTGGCTCGTCTCGCTGGACGGCTCCCCCGCCCGTACCGCCGGGGGCGGGCGGCTCCGGGCCGGCACGGTCGTCGTCCAGGAGGTGGCCGTGAGGCAGTCGGAGTTCAGCGACCGGTCGGGGAACAACACCCCGTTCACCGAGACCGTGGGATCGGGGGACGCGGTCGTCCTGCGGGACGGCCGGGCGTACGACGTGCGGTGGACGCGCCCGTCGGCCGACGCGGACACGGTGTACACCGGCCCCGACGGTCAACGCGTCGAGCTCGCCGAGGGACCGCTGTGGATCCTGTACGCGCCGCGCGGGTGAGGCGGGTGAGGCGGGTGAGGAAATGGCGTCCGGCCGGTGGAGGGAACCCGCCGGCCGGACACCCCGGGCAGCCGGTTTCCTACTGCCAGACCTTGATGTAGTCGACGCTCATCTGCTGCGGGAAGCGGGTGGTGGCGTCGGGCGGGCCGGGCCAGTCACCGCCGACCGCGTTGTTGAGGATGAGGAAGAAGTCGTGGTCGAACACCCAGGGTCCGCGGGTGCTCTCCAGTTCCTCCCTGTCGACCGTGTGCGAGACCTGGCCGTCGACCCGGAAGGTCATGCCCTCGCTGTTCCAGTCCACCGCGAAGGTGTGGAAGTCGTCGGCGAAGTCCGCGCCGCCGGGCAGGGAGTACGGGGCTCCGTAGCCGGCCGCGCCGTTGTACGCGGGTGCGTGCAGGGTGGAGTACGTGGTCTTCGGCTCCTTGCCGACGTGCTCCATGATGTCGATCTCGCCGGTGTAGGGCCACGGGCGCCCCTGGTCGAAGTAGTCCGCGCCCAGCATCCAGAACGCGGGCCAGAGCCCCTGCGTGCCGGAGACTTTGATGCGGGCCTCGACCCGGCCGTAGGTGAACTGGAACTTCCCGTAGGTGTTGAGCCGCGCCGAGGTGTACTGGCACGTGGTGCTGCCGCTCAGCGGGTCGGGCGGGCAGGCGGAGCCGGGGGTCTCCTCGCGGCGGGCCTCCAGGACGAGGGAGCCGTTGCCGTCCTGGGCGGCGTTCTTGTTGTCCGTGTAGAACTCCAGCTCGTTGTTGGGGCCGGTGCCCGTCTCCGGAACCCACTTCGCCGGGTCGGGTGCGGCGCCGGCGGGGCCGTTGAACTCGTCGCTGAACACCAGCCGGTCGTACGTGGGATCCTCGGGCAGCGGCGGTGCGGGGATCGGTGCCCCGCCGGTGCCCCAGACCTGGAACTCCCAGAGCGAGTAGCCGTATTCACCGCTGCGCCGGGTGGCGTACAGCCGTACGTGCCGGCCGGTGCCGCTGACGTCCAGCGTCTCCTTGAAGCCGGTGCCGGTGGTGGTCTCGTGGATCGCCGTCCAGTCGGTCCCGTTGTCGGAGACCTCGATCCGGTAGGCCTTGGCGTACGCCGGATCCCACTGGAGGACCACCCGGTTGATCTCGGCGCGGGCGCCGAGGTCGACGGCGATCCAGCCCGGGTCACTCCAGCCGCCCTCGGGGCTGGTGGCCCAGCGGCTGGCGGGGTCGCGGTCGAACGCCTTGTCCGGGGAGCACTCCCAGCAGGTGCCGTCGTGCTGGGAGGTCGAGGCGGAACCGGCCTTGCCGTAGGAGAGCAGGACGTCGTCGCCGGGGGCGGTGCCGCCGGTCGAGGAGTAGACCTGGAACTCGTGGAGCGAGTAGCCCCACGGGGTGGCGCGCTCGGTGCCGTGCATCCGGATGTAGCGGCCGGTCCCGGAGACCGTCAGGGTCTCGACGCCCCCGGAGCCCGTGGTGGTGGAGTGGATCGTCGTCCAGTCCCTCCCGTCGCCGGAGACCTCCAGCCGGTAGCCCTTGGCGTACGCGGCCTCCCAGTCGAGGACGACCTGGCCGATCGAGGTGCTCGCGCCCAGGTCGATGCGGAGCCACTCATCGTCGGTGAAGGCGCTGGACCAGCGGGTGGCCCGGTCGCCGTCGACGGCGGACGGGGCCGTGAAGGGGGCCTCCGTGCTGGAGGCGGTGGCCGGCTTCCCCTGGGAGACGAGAACGGCCGCGGCGGCGGCGCGTTCCGGGGCAACGGCCACCGAGAGGGTGAACAGGAGGGCCACGGCGGCCATGACCGCCAGGGCACCGCGCAACCGTGGTGTTCCACGGGCTTCCATGCGAACTCCTTGCTCTGTGAGGGGGCGGGGCCGAGAGAGCGCTCCCCCGCAGTGCGGAGCGTGGCGGGAGCGAGATGAACCGTCAAGGGTTTCAGTCGAGTTGATTCCAGGTGCCACAGAGAAGGCGTTCGACTTGTCACGCTGATGCCAGGTCAACTGTGGCCAAGCTTTCAGGAGATGAAACATCCGCCTCACCGGAAGACGTGGGGCGGCAATCCTGTGCACAACTCTTGACGTGACGGAAACGCGGGAGAATCATTCGGCTACCGAGAGAGCGCTCTCTCCCCCTGTGGGAGCAAGCGCCCGCAGCTGTACCACCTCCGCCCACCTGACCTTTCAGGAGATCAGACATGTCCGTTGCCCTCGTCAGACCCTCGCGGCCTCCTCTGGCCGCATCCCGTCGACGGCGCACCCTGACCCTCGCTCTCATCACTGCCCTCGTCGCGACGCTGCTCGCGGCCGTGCAGGCCGCTCCGGCGCAGGCCGCGCCGGTCCTGCTCTCCCAGGGCGGCACGGTGACCGCGTCCAGTCAGGAGAACGGCGGCACCGCGGCCGGCAACGCCGTCGACGGGGACGGCGGTACGCGCTGGTCCAGCGCGTTCTCCGACCCTCAGTGGATACGGGTCGACCTCGGCTCCCCGGCCGCCCTCAGCCGGGTCGAGCTGGCCTGGGAGGCCGCGCACGCCAAGAGCTACCGCATCGAGCTCTCGGCCGATGGCGACGACTGGACGACCGCCTACACCACCACCACCTCCGCAGGCGGCAACGAGACCCTCGACGTTTCCGGCGACGCCCGTTACGTGCGTCTGACCGGCACCGAGCGGGCCACCGGATACGGCTACTCGCTCTGGGAGTTCAAGGTCTTCGGTACGCGTGACGGCGGCGGCGGACCGGAGATTCCGGGCGGCGGCGATCTCGGCCCGAACGTCCATGTCTTCGATCCGTCCACGCCGAACATCCAGGGCAAGGTCGACGAGATCTTCCAGCAGCAGGAGGAGGCCCAGTTCGGCAGCGGCCGGCACGCGCTCCTCTTCAAGCCGGGCACGTACGACAACCTCAACGCACAGATCGGTTTCTACACGCAGATCGCGGGTCTCGGGCTGAACCCGAACGACACCACGTTCAACGGCGATGTGACCGTGGACGCGGGCTGGTTCGACGGGAACGCGACGCAGAACTTCTGGCGTTCGGCGGAGAACCTGACCCTCAACCCGGTCTCCGGCACCAACCGCTGGGCGGTCTCCCAGGCGGCCCCGTTCCGCCGGATGCACGTCAAGGGCGGGCTGAACCTCGCGCCCGACGGGTACGGCTGGGCCAGCGGCGGCTACATCGCCGACTCCAAGATCGACGGCACGGTCGGCCCCTACTCCCAGCAGCAGTGGTACACCCGCGACAGCTCCGTCGGCGGCTGGACCAACGCCGTGTGGAACATGACGTTCTCCGGCGTCCAGGGCGCCCCGGCGGCGAGCTACCCGTCCCCGCCCTACACCACGCTGGACACCACCCCCATCTCCCGCGAGAAGCCCTTCCTCTACCTGGACGGCAACGAGTACAAGGTCTTCGTCCCCGCAAAGCGCGTCAACGCGCGCGGCGTCTCGTGGGACGGCGGAAACCAGCCGGGCGAGTCCCTCCCGCTGAACCGTTTCTACGTCGTCAAGCAGGGCGCCACGGCGGCGACGATCAACGCCGCGCTCGCGCAGGGCCTCAACCTGCTGTTCACGCCCGGGGTTTACCACATCGACCAGACCATCAACGTGAACCGGGCGGACACCGTCGTCCTGGGTCTCGGCCTGGCCACGATCCTCCCGGAGAACGGCGTCACGGCGATGAAGGTCGCCGACGTCGACGGGGTGAAGCTGGCGGGCTTCCTCATCGACGCCGGTCCCGTCAACTCGCAGACGCTGCTGGAGGTCGGCCCGCAGGGCGCGTCCGCCGACCACTCGGCGAACCCGACGTCGCTCCAGGACGTGTTCGTACGGATCGGCGGCGCGGGCCCCGGCAAGGCGACCACGAGCATCGTGGTGAACAGCGACGACACGATCATCGACCACACCTGGGTGTGGCGTGCGGACCACGGTGAGGGCTGGGGCTGGGAGACCAACCGGGCCGACTACGGGGTCCGTGTGAACGGTGACGACGTGCTGGCGACCGGGCTGTTCGTGGAGCACTTCAACAAGTACGACGTGGAGTGGTACGGCGAGCGCGGCCGCACGATCTTCTTCCAGAACGAGAAGGCGTACGACGCCCCCAACCAGGCCGCCATCCAGAACGGGAACACGAAGGGTTACGCGGCCTACCGGGTGGACGACTCGGTCGAGCAGCACGAGGGCTGGGGCATGGGCAGCTACTGCTACTACAACGTCGACCCGACCATCATCCAGGAACACGGCTTCAAGGCCCCGGTGAAGCCCGGCGTGAAGTTCCACAACCTGCTCGTCGTCTCGCTCGGCGGCAACGGCCAGTACCAGCACGTCATCAACAACATCGGCTCGCCGACATCGGGAACGTCGACGATTCCTTCGACCGTCACCAACTTCCCCTAGATCCGGGCCTCTTCGGCCCGGGCCCGGCGACCCGGGAGCGGTGAGCAGGTCCGGTGTCCGGCGGCCCGGACCGGCCTGCCGCGAACGGAGGGCGGCCCCTGGTGGACGTAACTGTCCGCCGGGGGCCGCCCGTTCCACGTTGCGAGGGTGATGACGGGCTCGGGGGATCCCCCGCCCGGCGGTCAGGAGCGGGACAGCAGCGCCCCGCCGGCATACTGTGCCGAGTTGCCCAACTCCTCCTCGATCCGGATCAGTTGGTTGTACTTCGCCGTACGGTCGGAGCGGGACAGCGAGCCGGTCTTGATCTGGCCGCAGCCCGTCGCCACCGCCAGGTCCGCGATGGTGGTGTCCTCCGTCTCGCCGGAGCGGTGGGACATCACGGCGCTCCAGCCCGCACGACGCGCGGTGGCGACCGTGGCGAGGGCCTCGGTCAGGGTGCCGATCTGGTTGACCTTCACCAGGACCGAGTTGCCGACGCCGGTACGGATGCCCTCGCGCACCTGGGCCTCGTCGGTGCAGAACACGTCGTCGCCGGTGAGCTGGCAGCGGTGGCCGACGCGGCCGGTCAGCTCGCGCCAGCCGTCCAGGTCGCCCTCGGCCATCGGGTCCTCGATGGAGACGATCGGGTACGCGTCGATCAACTTGGCCAGGTAGTCGGCCTGTTCGGAGGGCGTGCGGCGTACGCCCTCCCCCGCGTACACGTACACGCCGTCGCGGAAGAACTCCGACGACGCCGGGTCCATGATCAGGCCGATGTCCTCGCCGGGGCGGTATCCGGTGCGTTCGACGGCGCTCAGGACGAAGTCGAGGGCTTCCTCGGCGGTGCGCAGCGCGGGGGCGAAGCCGCCTTCGTCGCCGACGCCCGTGGCGTGCCCGGCGGCGAGCAGGTCGCGGCGCAGGGTGTGGAAGATCTCGGAGCCCATACGGACGGCTTCCGCGAAGGTCTTCGCACCCACCGGCGCGATCATGAACTCCTGGAAGTCCAGCGGGTTGTCGGCGTGCGCCCCGCCGTTGATGATGTTCATCATCGGCAGCGGGAGAAGGCGGGCGTCGGCGCCGCCGAGGTAGCGGTAGAGCGGCTGGCGATGGGCCGCGGCGGCCGCCTTCGCGGCGGCGAGGGAGACCCCGAGAACCGCGTTCGCGCCGAGCCGGGACTTTCCGGGCGTGCCGTCGAGCGCGATGAGCGCGGCGTCCAGGCCCGCCTGGTCGTCCGCGTCGCGGCCCACGACCGCGGCCGCGATCTCCCCGTTGACGTGGGCGACCGCACGGTCGACTCCCTTGCCGTGCCACTGTCCGGCGTTCCCGTCGCGCAGTTCCACGGCCTCCCGGGCGCCGGTGGAGGCGCCGGACGGGACGGCGGCGCGGCCGAGGGAGCCGTCGGCGAGGCGGACGTCGGCCTCGACGGTGGGGTTGCCCCGGCTGTCGATGATCCGGCGGGCGGTGACGGACTGGATGGCGGTGGGCTCAACTGCCTTGGGGGCCATGAAGGTCCTTCCGAAGTCATGTGCCGCGGCGCTCTTGCGACGACGCCGGCGCGAGCCGCGACATGAACAACTCTACAGCAATGCTGTTCAGATGCGCTGTGCAGATGTGCTGTTCAGTTTGACTGCGCAGGTCGCCTGCGCAGACCTGCCGGTGATCACGGGTTAAAGTGCCCTATGCCCACCCTGGAGCCCGCCACCGTCGCCGCCGACCTGCGCATCGCCATGGGCAAACTCGCGCGGCGGGTGAAGCAGGAGGACCGGATCCCGCACGGCCAGGTCGCCGTCCTGGGCGTCCTCGACCGGGACGGGGCCATGACCACCAGCGACCTCGCGGCGGACCAACGGGTGCGCCCCCAGTCGATGGCCCGTGCGGTCGGACTCCTCATGGACCAGGGCCTCGTCGTCCGCCGGGCCCACCCGACGGACGGCCGCAAGTCCCTCGTCGACCTCTCCGAGGTGGGGCGGGCAGCACTGGAGGCGGAGCGTGACCGCCGCGCCGACTGGCTCGCCCGGGCCATCGATCTCGAACTGAGCGCGGAGGAGCAGCAGATGCTCGCGCGCAGCGCGGCCCTGATGGAGCGGCTCGCCGCGTACTAGCGCCCGAGCTCCGCGTCCGGTGCGCCGGCGTCACGGCCTCCCAGACGCAGGTGCTCGACGTGGTAGAGAGCCTGGTCGAGCAGTTCCGCCACGTGGTTGTCGTACAGCGCGTAGATGATCGAGCGCCCCTGCCGTTCACCCGTGACCAGCCCCAGGTTCCGCAGAAGGCGCAGCTGGTGCGAGCAGGCCGAGGGCTCCATGTCGACGGCCGCCGCCAGGTCGCCCACGGAGCACGGCCCTTCCTGCAACCGGGCCAGGATGTGGAGCCGTGACGGGGTCGCGAGGGCCTGGAGAGTGGCGGCCACATCCGCCGTGCCGACGACGTCGAGGCGTTCGCGGGTGGTGGCGGTGCTGTTGGTGTCGACTCCGTGGCCCATGCCTCCATCCTACGTATGACATCTGAAGACCTGTTCATATGTTCCTGTATGGTGGGACGCGTCGCCCCGTCCGCCCGTGAAAGGTTGTTCCGTCATGCCTTCTGCCGTGGATCGGCGGCCCGTTGTGGCCGCCGCACCGGGTCCGGTGCTCCCGAAGCACCGGACGCGCATCCTGGCGTTGCCCGAGGCCCGGTGGGCGCTGGCCGCCCTGGTGCTGTTCCTGCTCGCGTTCCCTCTGGACCTCGCGGGTGCGCCGTGGTGGGTGTGGGGGCCGCTGTACGCCGCCGTCTACGTCACCGGCGGGTGGGAGCCCGGCCGGGAAGGCCTCATGGCGCTGAAGGACAGGACGCTGGACGTGGATCTGCTGATGGTGGTGGCCGCGCTCGGCGCCGCCGCCATCGGGCAGTACCTCGACGGTGCGCTGCTCATCGTCATCTTCTCGACCTCCGGCGCACTGGAGGCGGTGGCCACGGCCCGTACCGCCGACTCCGTACGGGGCCTGCTCCACCTGGCTCCGACGACCGCGACCCGGCTGGCGCCGGACGGCGGCGAGGAGTGCGTGCCCGCGGACGCCCTCGCGGTGGGGGACACCATCCTGGTCCGCCCCGGCGAGCGGGTCGGCGCCGACGGCCAGGTCCTCGACGGGGCGAGCGACGTCGACCAGGCGACGATCACCGGCGAACCGCTGCCCGCCGCGAAGCAGCCCGGGGACACGGTGTTCGCCGGGACGGTGAACGGCACGGGCGCCCTGCGGGTGCGGGTGGGCCGTGACCCGTCGGAGTCCGTGATCGCCCGGATCGTGCGGATGGTCGAGGAGGCGTCCCGGACCAAGGCTCCGACGCAGCTGTTCATCGAGAAGATCGAGCAGCGCTACTCCATCGGCATGGTCGTCGCCACCCTGACCGTCTTCGCGGTGCCCCTGGCCTTCGGGTCGGGGCTTCAGCCGGCCCTGCTGCGGGCGATGACCTTCATGATCGTCGCCTCCCCGTGCGCGGTGGTCCTGTCCACGATGCCGCCCCTGCTCTCGGCCATCGCCAACGCGGGCCGCCACGGCGTGCTCGCCAAGTCGGCCGTCGTGATGGAACGGCTCGGCAGGATCGACACGGTCGCCCTCGACAAGACCGGCACCCTCACCGAGGGCGCGCCCCGGGTCACCGACCTACGCCCCCTGCCCGGGTCCGGTCTGGACGGCACGGCCCTGCTGGCGCTGGCGGCGGCGGCCGAGTACCCGAGCGAGCACCCGCTCGGCCGCGCCGTGGTCGACGCCGCCCGGGAGCGCGGCCTCGTCCTGGCCGAGGCCACCGGCTTCACCGCGTCGCCCGGCCGGGGCGTCACCGCCGTCGTGGGCGGGCGCACCGTCCGCGTGGGCTCCCCGGCGCGGCTCCTGGACGTGTCGGGCGGGGCGGGCGGGCCCGTCCGCACGGCGGTGGACGCGCTGGAGGCGGACGGGCGTACCGCCGTCCTCGTCCTGCGCGACGACGAACCGGCCGGCGTGCTGGGCATCGCCGACCGGTTGCGCCCGGACGCGGTGGCCACCGTGGCGGCGCTGGCCGAACTCACCGGCCGGCCGCCGGTCCTGCTGACCGGTGACAACGAACGCGCCGCCCGGCGTCTCGCCTCCGAGGCCGGGATCACCGACGTACGGGCCGGGCTGCTGCCGCAGGACAAGGTGGCGGCGGTCCGGTCGTGGGAAGCGGAGGGCCGCCGGGTCCTGGTCGTGGGCGACGGCGTCAACGACGCCCCCGCCCTGGCGGCCGCCCACACCGGCATCGCCATGGGCCGGGCGGGCTCCGACCTGGCCCTGGAGACGGCGGACGCGGTCGTCGTCCGCGATGAACTCGCCACCGTCCCCGCCGTCGTGAACCTCTCACGCAAGGCCAACCGCCTCGTCGTGCAGAACCTCGTCATCGCCGGAACCTTCATCACGGGACTGGTGGCCTGGGACCTCATCGGCACCCTGCCCCTCCCGCTCGGCGTCGCCGGGCACGAGGGCTCCACGGTGATCGTCGGACTCAACGGCCTCCGCCTGCTCCGGGAAGCGGCCTGGGACAGTTCCGCCGACCTCACGCCTGCCCACCTCCGGGAGCGGTGAGCCTCAGACTGCCGCGAGGGAGATCTCGGTCGACTTGATCAGGGCGACGACGGGAACCCCGGAGGCCTGGCAAAGCGGAGAATCCGCGTTGCCGGAGGCGTGCCGGGTGTGCCAGGGTCGCCCGGTGAACGCTTCACGATGTGACCTTCTGCGCCGGCAGTTCGACCTGACCTGGTCACTCTTCGAGTACCACCTCGAACGGCTCGACACCGAGGACTTCCTCTGGCAGCCGACGCCGCTGTGCTGGACGGTGCACCGGCAGGACGACGGGCGGTGGCTGCCGGACTGGGCGGAGACGGAGCCGGATCCCGTTCCGGTGCCGACGATCGGCTGGCTCAGCTGGCACATCGGCTGGTGGTGGAGCACGACGGTCGAGCACGCACGGGGCCGGAAGCCCCGGGACCGGGCGGACGTCGAGTGGCCGGGTGACGCGGAGGGGGCCATCGGCTGGTTGCGTGGGCTCCGGGAGGAGTGGCTGGGGGTGCTGGAAGGCCTCGACGACGCGGATCTCGACGCCACCGCACCGTTCCCCTGGCAGCACGACCCGGACCACACCGTCGCCGACATGGCGGCGTGGGTGAACGCCGAGCTGATGAAGAACGTGGCGGAGATCGGGCAGCTCCGCATGCTGCGCGCGGCGTCCGCCGGCTGACCACGGGCCTGGGCACGGACATCGCCAACGAGCCTTCAGGGGGCTTGAGTTAGGCTCACCTAACACAGGGGGCTCAGCCGCCCCTCCCTCTCTCACAAGGAGACGTTCATGCGTCCGGTGATGGAACAGGCATGCCGTGGGGGCGGGGCGACAGCACCTCCGAGTACGTTCTTCGCCTCCTTCCGGACGGCGAACGACCGCCCGGCCACGCGCCCGTGACCGCTCCCCGCCACCGCCCCGAGACCGCTCCCCAGCACACCCCCGCGGCCGACGGCGAGAGTCCGTTCGCCGCCTTCGGGCTGCCGGGGCGCCCCGGCAGCGACGCCTTCTGGGCGGCGGCGCGGACGCCCGCGTCGACACCCGCCGACGGCGGCTGGCGGACCCTCTTCCTGTGGCGCGGCTCCGAGGCCGTGCTCGACGAGGCCGTGCTCGACTTCGAGAGCTGGTCGCCGCCCGTACCGTTGCGGCGCTGGGAGGGCACCGACTGCTGGTACGCCGAGGTGCCCATGCCCGCGCGGCTGCGGGTGACCTACCGCTTCCTGGTGGGGGACGCGGCCCACGCCGATCCGTTCAACCCGGTCGGCGCCGGGGCCGACCGGTCCGTCGTAGCGACGCCGGACGCCCCGCCCCAGCCGCACTGGCCTTCCCTGGGCCCGGACGATGTGCCGCCCCTCCCCCGTACCCGGATCCGCTGGAGCAGCGACCGGCTCGGGGGGCGGCGTACCGTACGGGTCCACCCGGTGGGCGGCGGGGGTCCGGTGGTGCTGCTGCTCGACGGGGACGACTGGCTGTATCTGCACCCGGCCGTGACGGCGTTCGACGCCGCCGCCGCCGCAGGTGACCTGCCGCCGGTCACCCTCGTCTTCCTGCCGGCCAAGGACCGGGAGGCCGAGTTCGCCTGCCGGCCGGAGTTGTGGGAGGCGGTCCGGGACGAACTGCTGCCGCTGGTCGCCGAGTCGGGCGTGCCGGTGGACCTGGAGCGGCTGGTGGTCGCCGGGCAGAGTCTGGGCGGGCTGAGCGCGCTGTACGCGGCGCTGGAGTTCCCGGAGCTGGTCTCGCGGGTCGCCTGTCAGTCGGGGTCCTTCTGGTGGGCGCCCGGGGCCGTGGACCTGCCGGATCCGCTCGGCGGGCCGGTCGGCGGCGCGATCGCCGAGCGGCTGCGCCGGGGCGCCGACCTGTCGCGGCTGCGGTGCGCGTTCGACGTGGGGGAGCACGAGCGCCCGATGCTGCCGCACTGCGAGCTGACCGAGACGCTCACCGAGCAGGCGGGCGCGACGGTGCGGGTGTCTCGTTCGGCGTCGGGGCACGACCGGGCGGGCTGGCGGCACGCCCTGCTCAGGGATGTCGCCTGGGCACTCGGCTAGCGCCCCTCCGGGAGGGGCCCTCGCGGAAGCTCACCTCGCCACGGCCAGGCAGTACGCATCGTCGCTCGCCAGCAGGTCGCGGTGGGTGTCCTCGGCGGTGATGACGCCTCCGTCCAGGACGAGCACCCGGTCCGCCGCGTCCAGGAGCGCCGGGCTGCTGGTCAGCACGAGCGTGGTGCGGCCCCGGCGCAGCTTCGCGACGTTGCGCGCGATGAGCTGTTCGGTGACCGCGTCCACGGCCGTCGTGGGGTCGTGCAGGACGAGCACCTCGCTGTCGGCGGCCAACGCGCGGGCCAGGGAAAGCCGTTGGCGCTGTCCGCCGGAGAGGTTCGCGCCCCGGTCGCGTACCACGTGGTCGAGTCCCTCGCGGTGGAGGGCGACGACATCGGTGAGCATGGACGCCTCGACCGCCTCCGCGAGCTCGCGGCCGCTGCCCGAGGGGTCGATGTTCGTCCGGAGGGTGCCGGCGAAGATCTCCCCGTCGTACGGGTTCACCAGCAGGTGTTCGCGGACCGCCTCGATCGACAGGTCACCGATCTCCCGGCCGCCGACCCGTACCACTCCCCCGTACGCGTGGGGGGCGACGTTCACCGCCAGGACGGCGGCGAGGTCGGCCGCCGCGCGCGGCTGGTAGGCCGCGATCGCCACGAACTCACCTGCCGGCACGGTGAACTTGACCCCGTGGAGCGTCCCGTGGTGTACGCCGTCGACCTCCACGGCTCCGCCGGGCTCGGGCCGCTCGGGCCCCGGTGTCGTCACGGGCGGTGCGGTCAGGACGAGGGCCATGCGCTCGGCAGAAGCGCGGGCCATCATCACGTACTTGGGCATCTCGGAGAACATCTTGAGCGGTTCCATGATGAACTGCGCGAGCCCCACGGCCATGACGAGTTCGCCGATGGTGATCCGGCCCTCGAAGGCCAGCCAGCCGGCGGTCAGCGAGACGGCCGTGGCGAGGGCCGCGTTGAGGGCCAGCGCGGTGCCCGCGTAGGTGCCGTTCACCCGGGCGACGGTGATCGCCTGACGCTTCGCGTCCGTGCTGACCTTGCGGTAGGCGCCGAAGGCGGCGTGGTTGCCGCCGAAGCCGTGCAGCGGGCGCAGCCCGATGATGAGGTCGGCGACCTTGGCGCCCGCCCGGGCCACCCGGGCCTGCTGTTCCTGCGTACTGGCCCCGATCCGCTTGGACAGCACGGCGAGCACCGACAGGATCGCGACAGTGCCCACCATCACCAGCAGGCCGAGCCGGAGGTCGGCGAGGCTCAGGGCGACCGCCGCGACGACGACGGCGACCAGGGAGCTGATCAGCAGCGGCACCACCTCGATGATGTCGGCGGTCTGGTCGGCGTCCTCGGTGGCGATGGTCAGGACCTCGCCGGACTTGAGGTCCACGTCCCTGGCCACCGGCTGGAGCCCGCAGGCGGCCACCTGCACCCGCCAGCGGTGCGCCTCGGTCGTGTTGGCCTTCTGCAGCACGCGCATGCCGAACCGCCAGGACAGGGACACCGTCGTGATGATCACGGCGAGCGAACCGATCGAGACGCCGAGCGAGCCGAGGCTGCGGTCCTGCATCGTGTGCTCGACGATGAGCCCGAGCGCGATGGGGAACGCGGTCTCCGCCGCCTGGTACAGGCCCATCAGGACGGTGCCCGCGATCATGGCGCCGATGTTGCGGCGCAGTGCCGTCCGCAGGATGGCGGCCCCTGGGCGGGGCCGCTCGGTCTCAGGAGTCTTCATCAGGGTCAGGAGTTCTCATCAAGGTGGCGGGCAATCGCTTGTGGGGTTCGCAGGGTGAACAGATCGCGGATGGTGATGACAGGACCGTACTCGCGACGGAGCAGCCCGATCAGCCGCACCGCCAGCATGGAGTGCCCGCCGAGGGAGACGAAGTCGCTGACCGCGCTGACCTCGTCGTCGTCGAGGTCGAGCGCCTCGGCGAAGAACTCGCAGACGAGGCTCTCCGTCTCGGTCTCCGGTCCGCGCTCCCCCGCCGTGTTCAGCGCGCCGAGCGGCCTGGTCTCGGGCAGCGCCTTGGTGTCGGCCTTCCCGTTCACGGTCAGCGGGATGGTGTCGACCTGGGCGAAGTGCGTCGGGCGCAGGAAGTCCGGCAGCCCGGCGCCCACCTCTCCGGCGACCTGTGCGAGGTCGGCGGAGCCCGCCAGGACGAGATAGGCGGCCAGCCGGTACGCGCCGTCGACCCCCGGGTCGGGCTGGGCGACGGCGGCGACGAACCGGACCGCCGGGTGCGCGGCGAACACGGCCTCGACCTCGCCGAGTTCGACCCGGTGACCGCGGATCTTGACCTGCTGGTCGGTGCGGCCGAGGTAGGCGATGTTCCCGTCGGGGCGACGGATCACCAGATCCCCGGTGCGGTACATGCGTTCCCCGGGCGCGCCGAAGGGGCAGGCGACGAAGCGGTGCGCGGTCTGGGCGCTGCGGCCCAGGTAGCCGCGGGCGATGCCGACGCCCGACACGTACAGCTCGCCGGGGACGCCGGCGGGCAGCGGCCGCAGCCACGGATCAAGGACGTACACCTCGGTGTTGTCGATGGCCACTCCGACGACCGGGTCCTGGCACTCGAAGGTGCCGACGCCGAGGGTGTTGATGGTGTACTCCGTGGGCCCGTACAGGTTGTAGCCGACGGTCCCCTCGGTCTCCGCGAGCCGCTGCCACAGCGTCGGGGTGACGGCCTCGCCGCCCAGCAGGACGAGCGCGGGCCGCCGGTCCGGGTCCTCCAGCAGCCCTTCGGCCACCAACTGCTGGGCGTAGGTGGGTGTCACGTTGATGACGTCGATGCCGTGCTCGACGCAGTAGTCGACCAGCCGGGGCGCGTCGCGACGCAACTCCTCGTCGCAGATGTGCACTTCATGACCGTCGGCGAGCCACAGCAGCTCCTCCCACGACATGTCGAACGCGAAGGAGACGGTGTGGGCGATGCGGAAGGTCCGGTGGCCGTGCTCGGCGAGGACGGGTTCGAAGATGCGGCGCTGATGGTTGATCAGCATATTGGTGAGCCCGGCGTATTCGGTCACCACGCCCTTGGGCTTTCCGGTCGATCCTGAGGTGTAGATGGTGTACGCGGGGTGGCGCAGCCGGTCCGGGTCGCCCGGCGCGAACGTGGTGTACGGCGTCGCCTGTGGCAACGGGCGGTCCAGCTCGATGAGTTCGCCGCTCAGCCGGGGTGACACCGAGCTGACGGTGAGGATCACCTCGGGCCGGGCGTCCTCGACGATCGCCGCGATCCGCTCGTCGGGGTGGTCCAGCTCCAGGGGGACGTACGCGGCCCCGACGCGCAGCACCGCGAACAGGGCGGCGATCCAGTCGAGGGAGCGCGGGATGGCCAGACCCACCGTCGTCTCGGGCCCGATGCCGCGTGCGGCGAGCACGCCCGCCACGGCCCGGCTACGGTCCCGGAGCTCGGCGAAGGTCATGGTCGCGCCGCCCGCGACGAGGGCGATCTTCTCCGGATCCCGGTCGGCCGCGAGGTCGAAACGGTCGACGACGGTGTCCGTGCCGACCTCGGTCCGCGCGGCGGGCACGGGGTCGGGGCCGAGGCCGGGCAGCGCGCCTATCGGGCCGGTGGCCCCGGCCAGGTCCTCCAGGACGCGCAGATAGTCGTCCAGGAGGTGGCGGGCCTCCTCGCGGTCGCCGTGGCGGTGCTCCAGCTTGACCGTGAGCCGCTCGCCGGGCGTGACGACCCAGGTGTAGGGGTAGTGCGTCGAGTCGTCGGCCTGGACGGAGGCGATGCCGTGGCGGGCGTTCATTTCGGCGAAGGCGTCCAGGTCCAGGAAGTTCTGGAGCACGAAGAGGTTGTCGAACAGGGTGTCGTGTCCGCCGGCCCGCTGGATCTCCCCGAGCCCCAGGTGCTCGTGTTCCATCGCGGCCACGCGCGCCGCCTGTACGGAGGCCAGGTAGGCGTCGACCGTGTCGTCGGGCCTGGCGCGCGTCCACAGGGGCACGGTGTTGAGCAGGACGCCGACGATGTCGCCGTGCCCCTCGCCCTCGCGTCCCGAGACGGTGACGCCGAAGACGGCGTCGGCGCGACCGGTACGGGCCCCGAGGAGGAGCCCGAAGGCGCCGGTGAGCACCGAGTTCAGCGTGACACCGCGGTCCCGGGCGGCCTCGCGCAGCAGCTCCGACAGCTCGGCGGAGAGGGTGTGGACGAGTGGCTGCGGCAGCTCCTCGACGAGGTCCGGGGCCGGTCCGGCGAGCAGCGTCGGCCCCGGCAGGCCCGCCAAGTGCTCCGCCCAGAAGCGCTCCGAGACGGCGGAATCCTTGGCGGCGAGCGCCCGGGCGTACTCCTCGAAACCCGGCACGGCGGGCGTCGCGTCCCACGGTTCGCCGGCGACGACGGCCTCGTAGGCGTCGAACAGGTCGCGCAGCAGGATCTCGCGGGACCATCCGTCCCAGAGCAGCAGGTGGTAGCTGAGCAGCAGACCGTCGTGGCCTTCGGGCGTGCGCACCACGGTCATCCGGACGAGCGGCGGCTCTCCCGGGTCGAAGCCCTGCTCGCGGTCCCGGGTGCGCAGGGCGTCGGCCTCGGCTTCGGTGGCGAGGTCGACGGTGCGGACGGGGACGCGCCGGCCCGCCTTGAGGACCTGGACGGGGTTCCCGTCGTCGTCGGTGGTGAAACCCGCGCCGACGACGGGGTGGCGGGCGATCACGTACGCCATCGCCTCCTCCAGCGCGGCGGTGTCCAGGCGCCGGTCGAAGGTGAACCAGCTCTGCGCGACGTAGTGCCCGGCCGTGCCCGCCAGCTGGGCCTGGAAGAACAGGCCGCGCTGGAGCGGGGTGACCGGTGCGGTGCGTTCGGCCGTCGCGGACGCGTCCGCGATCCGGTGCAGGGCGGCCGGCCAGTGTTCGGTGATCGTGTCGGGGACGGAGTCGGCGAGGGTGAAGGCCGCGTGGAGGGAGCCGGTGGTCTCGTCGGTCCAGGCGTTGACCTCGACGGCGTACGGGCTGCTGCCCTGGTCGCTGCCGGTGATGCGCAGGGCCTCCGATTCGCTGCCCCGACCCAGGTAGTTGAACAGGACCTGCGGGCGGGCGGTCAGCAGCGGGGCCGTCTGAGGGTTCAGGTACCGCAGCAGCCCGTAGGCGACGTGCCCGTCCTCGTCCGGCTGGCGTTCGGTGATCTCGCGGGCCGCGGCGACGGGGTCGGTGTGTGCCGTGAGGCGTACGGGGGCGATGGAGGTGAACCAGCCGACGGTACGGGAGTAGTCGTGGTCGTCCCCGGCCGGGGTTCGGCCGTGCCGCTCCAGGTCGACGGCGAGGTCGGTGGGGGCGGGCTGGATCCGGGTCAGCGCGGTGCGCAGGGCTCCGCAGAGCAGCTCGGTGAGACCGAGGCCGAGTGCGCCGGGCGCGGTGCGTGTCACTCGGTCGCTGACCTCGGGCGGCAGGACGACGGTCCTCTCCCGGAGGCCCTCGACCGTGGGCACCAGGGCGGGGGCCCGGAGGGTGGTGATCCAGTGGCCGAGGCTTTCGGTCGCCTCGGCGGACCGTACGGCCAGCGCTTGCGCGTACGCGGCGTAGGAGGTGGTCGGCGGCGGCAGGGCCGCCCCGCTCAGGGCGGCGGTCAGATCGTCGAGGATGACGAGCCAGGACACCGCGTCCACGGCGAGGTGGTGGACGGTGACGACCAGGGTGCTGCTCGCCGCGAGCCAGGAGAACGCGATGACGTCCCCGGTGGCGGGGTCGAGCCGGCCGGCGGCCTCGTTCGCGGCGGCGGTCGCGTCGGCGGTGTGCTCCGGTACGACGGTGGCCGCGTGGGGCGGTTCGGTGCGCAGGGACCAGACGCCGTGCTCGATGTGGAGGCGCAGCCGCAGGGCCGGGTGTGCGGCCACGACGGCGTCGGCCGCGCGCCGGATGTCCGCGAGGCCGGCGCCTTCGGGGGCGGTGAGGGTCCTGGCCTGGGCGAACCGGGCGAGTGAGCCGCCCAGTTCGCGTCGGCGCAGGATGATCGGGGTGAGGGGCAGGGGGCCGTCCTCGCGGCGGGCGGGTGTCGTCGGCGTGGATGCCGGCGTGCGCGTTGCGAGGTGGTCGGCGAGGGCGCGGGGCGTCTTGAACAGGAACACGTCCCGGGGCGCGATCGGCAGGCCGAGCGCCCGGGCCCGGTTGATCACGCTGATGGCGACGATGCTGTCGCCACCGGCTCCGAAGAAGTCGGTGTCGGCGTCGACGCTCGCACCGGGCAGGGTCTCGGCGAAGATGCGGGTCAGGGCGGTGAGCGCGGAGCCGCCGGTCGGCGGGGTCTGCTGCGGTGCGGCGTCCTGCTGTGCGGCCTGCTCGGTCTGTGCGGTCTGTGTGACCCGCTCGATGAGGGCCTTTCGGTCCAGTTTGCCGTTGACCGTCAGCGGCAGCGCGTCGATCGGCAGGACCCGGCCGGGCACCATATGGGCGGGCAGCTTGGCGGAGAGCTGGGCGGTGAGGTCGGCGGGCAGCTCGCCGACGACGTGGGCGACGAGGTGGTCGGCGCTGCCCGCCACGGTGACGGCCACGTCGACGACGCCCGCCACCTCCCTGATCGTTCCCTCGACTTCGCCCAGCTCGATACGGAATCCCTTGAGCTGGACCTGGTCGTCGGCGCGACCCGCGAACTCCAGCTCACCGTCGAGCGTCCGGCGGGCGAGGTCGCCCGTGTGGTACATCCGGGAGCCGTCGGCGGCGAACGGGTTCGCCACGAAGCGCCCGGCGGTGAGCCCGGGACGGCCCAGATAGCCGAGGGACAGCTGGTCGCCCGCGACGTAGATCGCACCGATCCGGCCCGGCGGCACCGGTCGCAGCCGCTCGTCGAGCACATGGGTGGTGAGTCCCGGGATCGGCCCGCCGATGGGGCCGGCGTCGTCGCCCCGGGCGAAGTCCTCGTCCGTCAGCACCCGGTGGGTGACGTGGACGGTGGTCTCGGTGATGCCGTACATGTTCACCAGCTCGGGCGACGTCGTACCGTGCCGCTCGACCCACCCGCGCAGTCGCCCGAGATCGAGTGCCTCACCGCCGAAGACGATACGGCGCAGTGCCGTGATCGGCTCGTCGGCGTGCAGGTCGGCCTCGATGAACCGGTGGAAGGCGGAAGGGGTCTGGTTGAGCACGGTCACACCGCGTTCGCGGACCAGCCGGTGGAAGTCGACGGGTGAGCGGGTGAGCCCGTACTCCGGCACCAGGAGTTCACCTCCGTGCGCGAGGGCGCCCCACAGCTCCCAGACGGCGAAGTCGAAGGAGAAGGAGTGGAATTGGACCCAGACGTCGTCGGGACCGAAGTCCATGTCCGGCTGCGTGTTGGCCAGCAGCGTCGTCACCGCGGAGTGCGGGACGACGACGCCCTTGGGCCGGCCCGTCGAGCCCGAGGTGTAGACGACATACGCCGGATCCCCCGGGCGGACGGCGGGCGCGGCAGTGCCGGCGGCCTGCGGGAGGTCCTCGCCCTGGATGAGTACGCGGGCCGTCACGCCCGCCCTCTCCAGCAGCCGGGTGAAGCGGCCCTGCTGCTCCCGGTCGACGAGGACGGCCTGCGGGGCGGCGTCGGCGAGGATGTACTCCAGCCGCTCGTCCGGATAGGCCAGATCCAGCGGTACGTACGCGCCTCCGGCGGTGACGACGGCGATCAGGGCGACGACCTGTTCCACGGAGCGCGGGACGGCGACGGCGACCCGCTGCCCGGGGCCGACGCCGGCCGCGCACAGGGCGGCCGCCAACGCGTCCTTCTCAGCGGCTAGTTCGCCGTAGGTGAGGGAGCGGGTGGTGCCGTCCAGCGCGCACTGGGTGACGGCGGTGGCCGCCGGGTCGCGGTGCGCAGCGGCGTCGAACAGCTCGCCCAGGGTGGACAGGGCCTCCGGTGCCGCACTCCCGCCCGTCGCGGGGAGCAGCTCGTCGACCAGGGCGTCCGGGCGGCCGAGCAGTTCGGTGAGGGTCCGGGTGAACGTGTGCAGGATCGCCTCGGCGCTTGCGGGGCGCAGGAGTTCACCGTCGTAGATCAGGTTGAAGCGGGCTCGGCCGTCCTGTGCGCGTTCGACGACGAGCGTCAACGGGTAGTGCGGGGCACCCTCGTTGACGATGTCGGTGATGACGAGGGTGTCGTCGGGGCCGCGCAGGGCGTCCACGTCGGTGGCGACGTCGAAGACCACCAGGGTGTCGAAGAGGGTGCCCGTGCCGGCCTGCCGACCGATCCGGGCCAGTGAGACGTGCTGGTGCGCCAGCACCGCGCCCTGGTGCCGCTTCACGGCGTCGAGCAGGTCGTACGCGGTGTCGGTCGCGGACCAACGGGCGCGAACGGGAATGGTGTTGATGAAGAGGCCCACCATGTCGCGGATGCCGGGGACCTCGGCGTCGCGTCCGGAGACGGTGGAACCGAAGACGACGTCGCTGCTGTGCAGCAGACCGCCCAGGGTCGCCGCCCACGCGCTGTGCACGGCCACGCTCAGGGACACCCCGGCGGAGCGTGCGGCCACGTCGATGTCCTCGGCGGGCTCGGCCCTGACGTCGTCGAACCGTTCGGAGGGGGTGTGGCCCTCGGCGACCAGGGAGGGGCCGGGCAGTCCGCCGAGTTCCTCGCGCCATACCCGGTCGCTCTCGTCCTGGTCGCGTGCGGCGAGCCAGTCCACGTAGTCGCGGTAGCCGCCGAGGGCGTACACCGATCCAGGCTCGTGGTACTCGGCCAGCAGGGTGCGGAGCATCGGCGGCACCGACCAGCCGTCCGCGATGATGTGGTGCACGGTCTGCACCAGGACCCAGCGGCGCCCTTCGGCGCGGATGAGCGTGTAGCGCATCAGGGGCCCGGTGGCGAGGTCGAACCCGGCCCGGCGGTCCTGCTCGGCGAGGTCGCGGATTTCCTCGTCGGTGCGGGCCGGGCCGTCCAGCACGGTGAAGGGCGCCTGCCTGCCGCTCTCGGCGACGGAGACGACCCGTCCGTCCGCGAGGGCGGTGAAGCGGGCGGCCAGGTTGGGGTAGAGGGTGAGCAGCCGGGTGGCGGCCGTCGCCAGCCGGTCGGCGTCCACGTCGCCGTCCAGTGTCAGCAGCTGCTGCTCGACATAGCTGCCCGTGGCGTCGTCGTCGAAGACGGAGTGGAAGTAGAGGCCCTCTTGCAGCGGCGTCAGCGGCAGGATGTCATGGAGTTCCGGGCCGTCCAGGGTGTCGACGTCGGCCTGGGTCAGCGGCACCAGCGGGAAGTCGCTGGGGGTGTGGCCGCCTTCTTCGAGCGCGGCGAGTGCGGTGAGGGCCGAGCGGAAGTGGTCGCCGAGGGTGGTGATGTCGTCCTCGGTGAAGACGCCATCGGGCCAGGAGATGGTGGTGACCAGTTCGTACGCGCCGCCGGCGTCGGGTTCGGCGATGGCGTTGAACTCCAGGGCGCGCGGCAGCCGCATGCGCGGGTCGCGCTTCTCACCCAACTGCCCGGTCGTGCCCGCGAGCTGCCAGTCGCCCGCGCCACCGGCGTCGAAGCGGCCCAGGTAGTTGAAGAGCACCTGGGGCGCGGTGCCGCCGGTCGGTCCGTCGCCGGACAGATAGCGCAGGGCCCCGTAGGAGAGCCCGGCCGCCGGTACGCGGGCGAGGTCTTCCTTGACCGCCTTGAGGGCGGCGGCCAGGTAGGCGGGCGCGGCGAGGTCGCGCGCGGTGCCGGGGTCGACGGTGACCGGGAAGAGAGTGGTGAACCAACCGACGGTACGCGAGAGTTCGGGCTCGAAGCCGACCGTGGGCGCGACGAAGCGCCCCTCGCGGCCGTGTCCTTCCAGTTCGATGTGGGCGAAGGTCTGGTCCTGCTCCCGGTCCCGCCGCCAGCGGGCGAGGGCGACGGCGAGGGCGGTCAGCAGGACGTCGTTGACGCCCGCGTGGAACTTGGCGGGGATCTCGCCGAGCAGGGCGGCCGTGGTCGCGGGGTCGACGGAGACGGTCCGGGTCTGCTCGCGTGCCACGGTGTCGGCCGCGGTGAGGGCCCGCCTGCCGAGCGGCGCGTCGGCGGCGGGCAGCGGGGCGGCGTAGTGCGTACGGTCGTTGTTGAAGGGGGCACGGCCCAGCAACTGGGTCCAGCGCCTGAACGACGTTCCCACCGGCGGCAGTTCGACGGGAGCGCCCGAGGAGTGCTGCCGCCAGGCGGTGGCCAGGTCGCCCATCAGAATGCGCCAGGACACGCCGTCGATGACCACGTGGTGGGCGACCAGGACGAGTTGGCGCGCCGCCCGGCGCCAGACGGCGCGCAGCATGATGCCGTGGTCCGGGTCGAGCGCGGCGGCCGCGAGGGCTACGCAGTCCTCCGGCGGGGCGTCGCTCCGCTCCCAGCAGCGGGCGGTGGCACCGGCCTCGGGGATGTCGAAGCCCCAGCGCTCGCCGCGTACCAGCTTGGCGCGGAGCATGTCGTGCCGGGTGAGCACGGCGGTGAGGATGTCATCGAGGGCGTCGGCGGTCAGCTCCGCCGGGGTGGTGAGGACGACCGACTGCACGAAGCCGTCGATGGCGTCGGTGGTCTCGCCGAGCCACTGCACGATGGGTGATCCGACCACAGTGCCGGTGGCGACGTCGCCGTGGTCCACGGCGGCGACGGACTCGCGGCTCGCCACCGCCGCCAGCGCTCCCACGACGGTGTGGGTGAAGATCTGGCGTGCGCTGACATGGAGGCCGACCTCGCGCAGGGCGCTGAGCAGGGATATCGCCAGGATGCTGTCCCCGCCGAGCTGGAAGAAGTCCTGGTCCACGCCGACGGCGTCCAGGCGCAGCACCGCCGCGACGGCGTCGCACACCAGGCGTTCGTTCTCGGTGGTGGGTGCTTGGAGGGCGCCGGTGTCCGTCGCGGGTTCGGGAAGTGCGTTCCGGTCGACCTTGCCGTTCGCGGTGAGCGGGAACTCCGGCAGGACGACGAGGTGGGTGGGCACCATGTACTCGACCATGTTGGCCGTGGCCCATGCCTTGACGTCGTCGGCGCTCAGTTCCTCTTTTCCGCCGGCGGGGAGGACGTAGCCGACCAGGTAGGTCCCGCCCGCCGTGTTCTTCTTCGCGACGACGCAGGTGTGCCGTACGCCGGGGTGCTCGGCGAGACCGGCCTCGACGTCCTCGATCTCCAGCCGCATGCCCCGGATCTTGATCTGGTTGTCGGCGCGGCCGAGGAAGTCCAGCGATCCGTCCGGGGCGTACCGCGCCAGGTCACCGGTGCGGTAGAGCCGGGAGCCGTCGGCGGCGAAGGGGTTGGCGACGAAGCGGGCGGCGGTGAGGCCAGGCGCACCCACGTAACCGCGACCCAACAGGAGCCCGCCTACGTACAGTTCGCCGCCGACGCCGACCGGGAGGGGGCGCAGTTCGTCGTCGAGGACGTAGAGCTGGGTGTTGGGGTTGGCCTTGCCGATCGATGTCGACAGGCGGGTCGCGGCTCCCCGGTAGATGACGTGGGAGACGCCGATGGTCGTCTCCGCGGGGCCGTAGCCGTGGTAGAGCGGGATGTCGAGGCGGGCGCGGAACCGTTCGTACAACTCCGGGGTGAGTACCTCGCCGCCGCACCACACGTGCCGCAGGCTGTCGAGGCGGCCGGAGTCGCCCACGATCTCCAGGAGGACGTCCAGCATGGAGGAGACCAAGTAGGTGAAGGTGACGCGCTGTTCGGCGATGACGCCGAGCAGGTGGTGCGGGTCGCGTTCGCCGCCGGGCTTCAGGACGACGAGCCGGCCGCCGGTGACGAGCGGCAGGAAGATCTCGTTGACGGAGATGTCGAAGGAGAGAGGGGCCTTGAAGAGCGAGGCGTCGTCGTGGCCGAAGCGGAGGATCTCGCGGGACTGCCAGAGCAGCCGCTCGCTGATCGCCTCGTGCCGGATCATGGCCCCCTTGGGCCGCCCGGTCGAGCCGGACGTGAAGATGACGTAGGCCAGGGAGTCGCCCGGGACGGTCGCGTCGGGTGCTTCCGCCGGACGGTCGCCGTATGTCCAGTCGCCGAGGTCGACGGCGACGGCGTCCGGTTCTCCGGCGTCGGCGCTGCCCGTGGCGTTGAGCTGGAGCACGGTCCGGGCGTCCTCGGCGACGACGGTCCGGCGGGCGGCGGGCCACTGCGGGTCGAGCGGCACGAACGCGCCCTTGGCGCGGAGCACGGCGAGGAGGCCGACGACCATCTCGGCCGAGCGGCCGAGCGAGATGCCGACGACCTGTTCGGGGGCGAGACCGCACCCGATCAGGTGGTGGGCCAACTGGGCGGAAAGCACGTCCACTTCGCGGTACGTCAGGGAGCGGTGCTCGTCGACGATCGCGACGGCGTCCGGCCGCAGGCGCGCCTGCTCGGCGAACAGCTCCATGACGGTCGGGCGGGCCCGGTCGGCCCGGGTGTCGTTCCAGCGGGCCAGCTCCACGGCCCGGGCCCGGGGATCGGACGGGCCGATGGTGCCGAGGGGACGGTCCGGGAAGTCGGCCAGGTCGTCCAGTGCCCGCTGTGCGTCGGACCGGTCGACGCCGGGCGGCACGGTGATGCCGAGGGTCTGCACGTCGGTCTGCCACCCTCCGGCGCCGCTCGTGCCGTCGTCGACCCACCCGAGGAGGTCGGGGAAGGGGGTGGCGGGGGTGAGGTCCATGCCCTCGGGGCCCGTACCGGTCGCCCAGTACGCGAGTCCGACGGCGCACGCCTCGACGACGGTCCGATCGCTGTAGTCGCCGATCCGCCGACGCACGGCGGCCAGCCGAGTGGGGGAAAGCAGTATGCGAGAAGCGCCCGGTTCCGACATCGAAGTCTCAGCATCCTTTCGAGGCGTGCGAGTTGAACGACCGTTCTTTCCGCCTGGTCTGCCGCTAACTTCCCTCGCGCCAGGCACGCCACAGGCGGGCGTACTGGCCTCCCAGCTCGACCAGTTCGCTGTGCGTTCCCTCCTCCACCACGCGTCCCGCGGAGAGCACGGCGATCCGGTCCGCGGCCATCGCCTGGGTCAGCCGGTGGGCCACGAACAGGGTCGTCCGGCCGGAGCAGGCGGCCAGCACGGCGCGTTCCAGCTCGGCGGCGCCCTCGCTGCCCGCCTCGGCGGTCGACTCGTCGAGCACGACCACGGGAGACCGGCCGAGGACCAGCCGGGCCAGGGCCAGTTGGGCGACCTTGGTGACGTCCAGGCGTTCGCCGCCCTCGCCGACCGGGGTGTTCAGACCGTCGGGGAGGGATGCGGCCCATTCCCCGGCGCCGACCGTGCGCAGTGCGTCCGTCAGTTCGTCGTCGCTCGCGAGGGGGGCGGCCAGCCGCAGGTCGTCGGCGAGCGGGCCGGAGAACACATGGGTCTCCTGGGTCAGGATGCTCACCAGGGCGCGGGCCCCGGCCTCGTCCATGTCCGCGAGGTCGTGCGTCCCGATGCGCACCGAACCGGCCTGCGGCCTCCCGATGCCGGCGATGAGTGCGGCCAGGGTCGACTTGCCCGCGCCCGTCGCCCCGACCAAGGCGAGCGATTCGCCGGCCGGGATGGACAGGGAGACGTCCCGCAGCACCGGGTCCTCGGCCCCGGGGTAGGTGAACGTCAGGTCCCGGACCGTGACCGGGTAGGGCGCGACGGCGGCGGTGGCGACCGAGGCATCGCCCACCAGGCGCTCCTCGGAGGGCTCCGAGAAGACGCCGACCAGGCGGGTGAGGCTCGCGCCGGACTTCTGGGCCTCGTCGAAGGTGAACATGATGGCGCCCAGCGGGGTGAACAGGCGGTGGAACATCAGCGGGGCCGCGGACACCTCGCCCAGGGTGGCGGCGTCCGCCTCCAGGAGGGCGTAACCGACGAGCAGGATGAGGACGAGCCCGATGAACTCGGCCCGGTTCTCCCGGCCGACGAACCGGCCGAAGAAGCGGAACACCTCGACGCCGAGGTTGCGCACCCGCCACGACTCGTCGGTGACCTTTTCCCGTACGGAGTCCTCCAGGCGGTAGGCCCGGACCGTGTCGATGCCGTTGAGTCCGCTGATCAGCGCCTGGGCCCGGTCGGCCTGGGCCACCCGCTGCTTCCGGTAGAGGGGCGCCGAGCGGGGCAGGTACCAGCGCAGCGCGAGCGCGTACGCGGGCAGGGCGCAGGCTCCGGCCAGGCCGAGCCGCCAGTCGAGGCCGAACATGCCGATCGTCGCGATGACGACCAGGACGCCCGCCGAGAACACGGTGGGGATGGCCGTCCGGATGCCCTTGGAGATCACGGCCACGTCGTCGCCGACGCGGGAGAGCACGTCCCCCCGGCCGACCTCCTCGACGCGTGCGCTGGGCATGCCCAGCACGGCGCGTACGGCTTCCTCGCGGAGCAGCGCGAGCAGTTCGGCCCCGAGCTTCCCGATCAGGAAGGTGGAGGCCGCGGTGGCCGCCGCGCCGAACAG
>NZ_JBHXJG010000065.1:0-30820 GCF_042723425.1 Streptomyces sp. NPDC058375
GTGACGTACCGGCAGGTACTAGTGGGAGTGGCCGTGGCCGCCGTGACCGGCGTCGGCCTCTTCCTCGGCCGGCTTCTCGACGACCAGGGTCTCGGTCGTGAGCAGCAGCGACGCGATGGACGCGGCGTTCTCCAGGGCGGAGCGGGTGACCTTGACCGGGTCGATGACGCCGGCCTTGACCAGGTCGCCGTACTCGCCGGTGGCGGCGTTGAAGCCCTGGCCCTTGTCGAGCTCGGCGACCTTGGAGGTGATGACGTAACCCTCCAGGCCGGCGTTCTCGGCGATCCAGCGCAGCGGCTCGACGGCGGCGCGGCGGACGACCGCGACACCGGTGGCCTCGTCGCCGGTCTTGCCGAGGTTGCCCTCCAGGACCTTCACGGCGTGGACGAGGGAGGAGCCACCGCCGGAGACGATGCCCTCCTCGACCGCGGCGCGGGTCGCGGAGATGGCGTCCTCGAGGCGGTGCTTCTTCTCCTTGAGCTCCACCTCGGTGGCGGCGCCGACGCGGATGACGCACACGCCGCCGGCCAGCTTCGCGAGGCGCTCCTGGAGCTTCTCGCGGTCCCAGTCGGAGTCCGTGGACTCGATCTCGGCCTTGATCTGGTTGACGCGGCCCTTGACGTCCTCGGAGTTGCCCCCGCCGTCGACGATGGTCGTGTCGTCCTTGGAGACGGTGACGCGGCGCGCGGTGCCCAGCACGTCGAGACCGGCGCCGTCGAGCTTGAGGCCGACCTCCTCGGCGATGACGGTCGCACCGGTGAGGGTGGCGATGTCACCGAGCATGGCCTTGCGGCGGTCGCCGAAGCCCGGGGCCTTCACCGCGACGGCGTTGAAGGTGCCGCGGATCTTGTTGACGACGAGGGTGGAGAGCGCCTCGCCCTCGACGTCCTCGGCGATGATCAGGAGCGGCTTGGAGGCGCCGGCCTGGATGACCTTCTCCAGGAGCGGGAGCAGCTCCTGGATGGAGCCGATCTTGCCCTGGTGGATCAGGATGTACGGGTCGTCGAGGACGGCCTCCATACGCTCCTGGTCGGAGACCATGTACGGGGACAGGTAGCCCTTGTCGAAGGCCATGCCCTCGGTGAACTCCAGGTCCAGACCGAAGGTGTTGGACTCCTCGACGGTGATGACACCGTCCTTGCCGACCTTGTCCATCGCGTCCGCGATGAGCTCGCCGACCTGCGGGTCCTGCGCGGAGAGCGCGGCCACGGCGGCGATGTCGGCCTTGTCGTCGATCGGGCGCGCCGTGGAGAGGAGCTCCTCGGACACGGCCTTGACGGCGGCGTCGATGCCCTTCTTCAGGGCGGCCGGGGAGGCGCCCGCGGCGACGTTGCGCAGGCCCTCGCGGACGAGCGCCTGGGCCAGGACGGTCGCGGTGGTGGTGCCGTCACCCGCTACGTCGTTGGTCTTGGTCGCCACCTCCTTGACGAGCTGGGCGCCGAGGTTCTCGTACGGGTCGTCGAGCTCGACCTCGCGGGCGATCGTGACACCGTCGTTGGTGATGGTGGGAGCGCCGAACTTCTTGTCGATGACGACGTTGCGGCCCTTGGGGCCGATCGTCACCTTCACCGTGTCGGCAAGCTTGTTGACGCCGCGCTCAAGGGCGCGACGGGCGTCCTCGTCGAACTTCAGAATCTTCGCCATGGGCTGTGTTCCCTCTCAAAATGAACTGCGCCCCTCGCCGCCCGGCTAGTTGTTACGCAGGGGGCCAGGGGCGCAGAACACAAGCAAACGTGGGTGAATTACTTCTCGACGATCGCGAGGACGTCGCGGGCCGAGAGGACGAGGTACTCCTCGCCGTTGTACTTCACCTCGGTGCCGCCGTACTTGCTGTACAGGACGACGTCGCCGGTCTTGACGTCGAGCGGAAGCCGCTCGCCGTTCTCGAAGCGGCCCGGGCCCACGGCGAGGACGACGCCCTCCTGGGGCTTCTCCTTCGCGGTGTCCGGAATGACCAGGCCGGAAGCCGTGGTCTGCTCGGCGTCGAGCGGCTGGACCACAATGCGGTCCTCGAGCGGCTTGATCGCAACCTTGGAGCTGGTGGTCGACACGATCCGGTCTCCCCCTTCGGAGATCTCACGGGGTTTAGCAGTCAGTGGGTGGCGATCGGACCGATCCGTCGTCGCGGGTGCCGGACCTGTCCTGTCGCACAGTGTGGTGCTGGCACTCTCCAGGGGGGAGTGCCAGACCCGAGACTATGACCGCGATTAGCACTCGGTCAAGCGGAGTGCCAATTCACCACCCGCGCGCCGCCCCGGTCGGGGCCGGGGGCGACCGGACCGCCCCCTCAGACGTAGTCCTCCAGCTTCGCCACCGCGTACCCCTTGTCCGTGATGGTCTTCATGACCCGGCGGATCATGTCCGGCATCGAGCCCTTCCAGTCCTCCTTGCCGCGGAAGTGGGTGAGGACGATGTCGCCGGGGTGCAGGTCCCGGTCCCACTCACGCCATTCCATGCGGTCGGGGAAGGCCTCGGAGGACCACAGGGGCACGGCGGTGATCCCGCAGGACTTGGCGACGACGAGGGTGTCGCGGTTGTAGTTGCCGTAGGGCGGGCGGAAGAGGGTGGGCCGCTTCCCGTAGTGCTTGAGGATCTTCTCCTGCTGGCCGCAGATCTCCCGCTTCTGCTCGGCGTACGACAGTCCGGGCAGATAGCGGTGGTTGAGGGTGTGGTTGCTGATGGTCACCCCGCGCTTCTGCATCTTCTTGAAGTAGCCGTAGTCGTCGTTGATGACGTAGTCGCTGACGAACGCGCTGTACGGGATGTCCAGTTCCGTCATCATCCGCAGCAGCTCGGGGTCCTTCTCCGCCCCGTCGTCCATCGTCAGGAAGACGATCTTCTCCTTGGTCGGGACGGTGGTGAAGACGGGCGGCAGCCCCTTGTCGTCCCGGACCTCGAAGCCCTTGCGGGTGGCGATGCGCGGCTTCACCTTCGGCGGCTCGGGGGCAGCGAGCGGGGTCTTGACGAGCCCCCACTTCTTCGCCGCGACCGCCCGCGCGGCCTGCTTCTTCCTGACCGTCTCGGCGTACGAGTCCGGGGCCGGGGCGGGCCCGGCCTGCGGGGCCGCGTCGCCCGAGGGGCCGGCGGTGGGCTTCGCGGGTCCGCCGGGGGCTCCCGCGCCGCTGCCGCCCGCCTCCGCCGCGCATCCGGAGGCGACGGCGGCGGCCAGCAGGGCCGCCAGCACGACGACGCCCGACCTGTGCCGCTTCATGGCTGATTTTTCGTTTTGTCGTACTAGCTGCATGGCGCCGCATCCTGCCAGCCGTCGACCCGCGCGCCGTTTCGACACCGCGAGCGGACGCGCCCCGTCCCCCGGGCGGCCCACACCGGCGCACCGGCCACAATGGACCGGGTGAACGCAACAACCCCCTCCGCCTCCTCGGCCGACGACCCCGCCCGCGCCGCCTTCGCCGCGCTGCGCACCCCCGAGGGCGGGCAGCTGCTGGCCGAGCTGCGCGACCACGACCCCGCCGACGAGCTGGCCACCGCGACCCGGCTGCGCCGCACGCACCCGGCGGAGCTGGTGTCGGCGGCCCTGGGCCAGGCCCGGCTGCGGCAGCGGGCGGCCGCGAAGTTCGGGGCCGAGGACGCGTACCGGATGTACTTCACGCCCAACGGGGTCGAGCAGGCCACCCGCACCTCGGTGGCGGAACACCGTGCCGACCGCCTCGCCGCGCTCGGCGTACGGAGCGTGGCGGACCTGTGCTGCGGCATCGGCGGTGACGCGATCGCCCTGGCCCGCGCCGGGATCGCCGTACTCGCCGTGGACCGCGACCCGCTGACCGCCGAGGTGGCCCGCGCCAACGCGGAAGCGCTGGGGCTCGGGGACCTGATCGAGGTCCGGTGCGCCGATGTCACGGAGATCGACACCTCCCCGTACGACGCGGTCTTCGTCGACCCGGCCCGGCGCGGCGGCCGGGGGCGCATCTTCGACCCGGAGGCGTACTCACCGCCCCTCTCCTGGGCGACGGCCGCCGCGCTGAAGGCCCCCAGGGCGGCGCTGAAGATCGCCCCCGGCATCCCGCACGAGGCGATCGGCCCGGAGGCGGAGGCCGAGTGGATCTCGGACGGCGGGGACGTGAAGGAGGCGGTGCTCTGGTACGGGGAGGGCTTCGCGCCCGGTGCGTTCCGGGCCACGCTGCTGCCGTCCGGGGCGACCCTGACCGCCCCGGCCCCGCTGCCGGCCCCGCCGGTGGGCCCGGTCGGGCGCTATCTGTACGAGCCGGACGGCGCGGTGATCCGGGCGCATCTGGTCGCCGACCTCGTGGAGCGGTGCGACGGACGGCTGGTGGACGAGACGATCGCGTACATCACGAGCGACGTGCCGTACTCCTCCCCGTACGTCTCCGGGTACGAGATCACCGATCAGCTGCCGTTCAACATGAAGAGGCTGAAGGCGCTGCTGCGGGAACGTCAGGTCGGCGTGCTGACCGTCAAGAAGCGCGGCTCGCCGGTCGAACCGGAGGAGCTGCGCCGCCGGATGAAGCTGAGCGGGCCGGGCTCGGCGACGGTGTTCCTGACCCGGGTGGCGGGGGCGCCGACGATGCTGATCGGCCACCCGCTGGGGTGAGCCGGGCGCTTCGACCGCCGTCCGGCGGGCCCACCCGGCCCGTCCGGCGTTTGAGGACGGAACCGTCGAGCACGTTCTCGGGTGCGGACGAGGGTCTCCCCTGCCACAGGGCCCGTAAGGGGCTGCCGACCAGGCGAAGGGTTCCGTCCTCAAACGCCGGACGGGCTCGATCAGCGGTGGCCGGGCCCGCCGGTGCGGACGAAGGGCGGGCGTCCGGCCTCGGGCTCCCGCGCGGCCGCCGGCCCCGCGCCCCCGGGCCCGGGCCGAGCCCCGGGCCCGGACCCGGCTCCCGCACCCACCAGGACGCGCAGCACCCAACGGCGGTGCGCCAGGGCCTTCGTGGCGCCGATCAGCGCGGTCAGCCAGGCGACCATGCCGACGCCCATCACCAGGGCGACCAGCCCGTACGTCTCCCGGCCCGGCCGCGCGCTCGCGGGTCCGATGACGCAGAGGGCGAGCCCGACGGCGCCCAGGGCGAACGACAGCAGCAGCCAGGTGAGGCTCGTCCCGGGCATCCTCAGCCGCCGGTCGCGCTCCGGGTCGCGGTCCAGCGCGCCCCAGGCGTCGAGCAGCGAACGGACCTCGCGGTCCCGGGAGATGCCCAGGCAGACGAAGGCGACGGCCGGGATCAGGACCGCCGCGCCGATGACCAGACTGACGATTCCGGCGATGCCGCTGAAGAAGTCGGACGCCTGCTCGAACATGACGAGTGCCGAGCCCACCAGGCTCCAGCCGATCGCGACGAGCGCGGCCCACATCACCAGCAGCCCGAGCCGCCCAGGACCCACGTGCATCTTCACCAACTCGCCCAGGACCACCGCCCGGTCGGCGAGCATCGCCTCGCGGTCGGGCCAGGAGCGGATCTCGACGGGCGGCGGAGGCGGCGGCATCGGGGCACGGCGTGGCATGCGCAGAACACTACCGATGCGGCCTCAGGGGTCCGCGTTCAGGACACTACCGATGCGGCCCCGGGGCCGGACTGCCGGTCAGGCGTCGCGCAGGGCCTGGATGTCCAGCTTCCCCATGCCGAGCATCGCCTTCATGGCGCGGCCCGCCTTGGCCGGGTCCAGGTCGGCCAGCAGGCGCGGCAGTTCGTTCGGCACGATCTGCCAGGACACCCCGAACTTGTCCTTGAGCCAGCCGCACCGGCCCTCCTCGCCGCCCTCCGAGAGCGCGTCCCAGAACCGGTCCACCTCAGCCTGGTCGGCGCAGTCGACGGAGAGCGAGATCGCCTCGGTGAAGGGGAACTGCGGGCCGCCGTTGAGCCCCATGTAGTCCTGCCCCGCGAGCCGGAAGCCGACGGTGAGCACCGAGCCCTTCCGGCCGGGCGCCTCGTCGCCGTAGTAGGTGACGTCCAGGATCCGGGAGTCACCGCCGAAGATCGCGACGTAGTGCTCGGCCGCCTCCTCGGCCTGACCGTCGAACCAGAGACACGGGGTGATCTTCTGCATGGCCTTCACCTCTTCGGGCCGTCCACACATCCGGGCCGGGCGGTCCGGACGTCGTGGAAGGTAGACCGGGCCCGCCCCCGGAACTCATCGGACACGCGACGGGTCCCCGCGCCTCACCCCACCGCTTCGAACCGCCACCGGTGCACGGCCCGGGTGATCAGGGCGGCGTCGGGCTCGGGGAGTTCGGGGAGGTCGTCACCGTACGAGGCGTCCTGCCACCACGTCATCACCAGCACCCGGTCCTGCGGGGCGCGCAGCAGTTCGGTGCGGTGCGGCGCGCGGGCCAGCTCGGCGGCCCGGGCACGGGCCCACTCCAGAAGCTCGCCGCCACGGCCCTCCACGGCCCGGGCCTCCCACATCAGGACGATGGTCGCGCCGCTCATGAGTACAGGTTGTCCTTGCTGATCTCGTGCACGTGATCGTGGTTGTGGGAGTGCGAGTGGGTGTGCTCATGGTGGACCCCCGGCACGTGCGGCTCCGTGACCGGCAGCGAGGAGTCGGCCGACAGCTCCAGGTCGGAGGGGAGCCGGTTGCGGGCGACCATCTCCGCGCCGAGGGCCGCGACCATCGCGCCGTTGTCGGTGCAGAGCCCGGGTCGCGGCACCCGCAGCCGGATGCCGGCCCGCTCGCACCGCTCCTGGGCCAGGGCGCGCAGCCGGGAGTTGGCCGCGACGCCGCCGCCGATCATCAGGTGGTCGACGCCCTCGTCCTTGCAGGCCCGCACCGCCTTTCGCGTGAGCACGTCCACCACGGCCTCCTGGAAGGACGCCGCCACATCCCGTACGGGCACCTCCTCGCCCGCCGCGCGCTTCGCCTCGATCCAGCGGGCCACCGAGGTCTTCAGCCCGGAGAAGGAGAAGTCGTACGGGGCGTCGCGCGGGCCGGTCAGACCGCGCGGGAAGGCGATCGACGCCGGGTCGCCCTCCTTCGCGAGCCGGTCGATGACGGGGCCGCCGGGGAAGCCGAGATTCAGCACCCGGGCGATCTTGTCGAAGGCCTCGCCCGCCGCGTCGTCGATCGTCGCGCCGAGCGGCCGGACGTCACTGGTGATGTCGGGCGCCAGCAGGAGCGAAGAGTGGCCCCCGCTGACGAGCAGGGCCATCGTCGGCTCGGGCAGCGGCCCGTGCTCCAGCTGGTCGACGCAGATGTGCGAGGCGAGGTGGTTGACCCCGTAGAGCGGCTTGCCCAGCGCGTACGCGTACGCCTTCGCGGCCGAGACGCCGACCAGCAGCGCGCCCGCGAGTCCGGGGCCCGAGGTGACGGCGATCCCGTCGAGGTCGCGGGCGCTGACGCCCGCTTCCTTCAGGGCGCGCTCGATGGTGGGGACCATCGCCTCCAGGTGGGCGCGCGATGCGATCTCCGGGACGACGCCGCCGAAGCGGGCGTGGGTGTCGACGCTGGAGGCGACGGCGTCGGCGAGCAGGGTCGTGCCGCGCACGATGCCGACGCCGGTCTCGTCGCAGGAGGTCTCGATGCCGAGTACGAGGGGTTCGTCGGCAGCCATCATTCAGTCCCGTTCTCCGTTGCGTCTTCGTGCAGGGTGAGGCGCATGACCAGGGCGTCGATGTTCCCCGGCTGGTAGTAGCCGCGCCGGAAGCCGATCGGCTCGAAGCCGAAGCGCTCGTACAGCTTCTGCGCCCGGGTGTTGTCGACCCGGACCTCCAGCAGCACGGTGGCGCACTCGAAGGCGGTCGCGGCCTTCAGCAGATCGGTGAGGAGTTCGGAGCCGAGGCCGGTGCCCCAGGTCTCGCGGCTGACCGCGATGGTCTGGACGTCGGAGAGGTCGCCGAGGGCGGCGAGCCCCGCGTACCCGACGATCCGGCCGGTGGCGGGGACCTCGGCCACGACGTAGTGGCGGGTGGCGCCGGGGCCGCGGGCGTGGGCCAGCTCGGACCAGAACATGCCGGGCGACCAGGCGTCGTCCGGAAACAGCGCGTGTTCGAGCTCCAGCACCGGTTCGATGTCCCACCAGCGCATCTCGCGCAGTACGGCGGTGGTGGCGCTCACTTGGGGGTGACCACCTTGTAGTTCTTCGGGACCTGGGCGTCGGGCCGGCGCAGATAGAGCGGCTGCGGCTCCAGCAGTTCCTGTCCGGCGGCGAGACGTTCGGCGGCGAGGGCGGCCAGCGCGGCCGCCGCTACGTGCTCGGGGCCGCGCGCGTCCGGGAAGGCGTCCGGGTAGAGGGCCGCGCCCGCGCCGACCACGGGGAGCCCGGCCAGCGCCTCGGCGATGTCGGCGGGCCGGTCGACGGCGGGTTCGCCCGTACGGGTGCGGGGGTCCTCGTACCGCGCCCAGTACACCTCCTTGCGGCGGGCGTCCGTGGCCACGGCGAAGGGCCCTTCAAGACCGGCCTCCCCCGCGGCGTACGCGAGCCCGTCCAGGGTGCACAGGCCGTGGACCGGTACGGAGAGGACGGAACCGAAGGTGGCGGCGGTGACCAGGCCGACCCGCAGGCCGGTGTACGGGCCGGGGCCGACGCCCACGACCACGCCCGTCACGGCGTCGAGCTTCGTCCCTGCCTCGGCGAGGACCCGGTCGACGGCGGGGAGCAGCAGCTCCCCGTGCCGACGGGCGTCGACCTGCCCGGAGGAGGCGATGACGGACGTACCGTCGTGCAGGGCGACGGTGACGGCGGGCGTGGCGGTATCCATGGCGAGCAAGAGCACGCAAACAGCCTACGGCTCCGCCGACGGCGTTACGGCGTCCCGTACGGCGTCCCGGTCCGCACCGCCTCTGCTGCTACCGTCACCGGGTATCCGCGGGTACGACGTAAACGCTTGTACGACATGCGGCAACTGGCAGTCGAAAGGGGAGCTCACGGTGGCAAGGGGAAGCTCGGGAATCGTGGCCGGGCTCACTGCGGCGGCGGTCGCCGCGGTCGCCTTCCTCGCTTACCAGGCCTCGGCGAACGCCCCCGGCTCGGTGGCCTCCACGCCCGGCGCGAAGGCCTCCGCCTCGGCGTCGGCGCAGCCCTCCGCGAAGCCGAAGCCCCCGGCCGACCCGCTGGCGGTCCCGGCCTCCTCCGGCAAGGGCGAGCGCGTCGTGTACGCGCTGAAGGACCGCCGGGTGTGGCTGGTCAACGAGGACGAGAAGTCGATCCGGACCTTCACGGTCATGCCGAGCCCCGTCAGCCCGCCGCCCGGCGTCCACCGGGTCACCTCGCGCTCGGGCACGGTCCAGGGCTCGGACGGCGTCCCGATCGAGCACGTGGTCCGCTTCGCGAACGTGGACGAGGTGGCGATCGGCTTCAGCGCCGCGCAGGACGGCTCGATGGCCAGCCCGGACCCGACGTCGAAGACCGGCGGCGTGCGGATGAAGCGCGCGGACGGCAACGCGATGTGGACCTTCGCGACGGTCGGCGCGAAGGTCGTCGTCGTCCCGTAGGGCTGGTGACCGGGCGCTATGCGGCGTGGCGCCGGACGGCGTCCGTGTGGCCGCCGCCCCCGTCCCGGTCCGCCGCGCCGGTGGCTTCACCGGCCTCCGTGGTGTCGCTCGGCGGGGTGGAGACCGCGGTGGCCGCGGCGCACGAGGCCAGCAGGTCTTTCATCGACAGGGCGGACGGAGTCGGTCGCGGCTGCGGTCGCGCTGCGCGCTCGGGCGTCGGCATGGATGCCTCCTGGGTGCTCCGGTGGAGGGCGAGGTTAGGTAGACCTAACCACGTCTCGTACCCATGTGACCACGACCACGGTCCCCCGCGCAACAATTTACCGACGCCCTGTCGGGAAGGCCACACCCGCGGACCTTCCCGCGGGCTGTTCTTCCCGGGGGCGTTACGCCAGCTCCTCCCGCAGCCCCGCCCAGCGCGCCCCGATGCCGACCAGGGTCACCTCGCGCCGCTCGTCGTCGGTGTCGCCGGTGGCGCGGTCGATGAGGACCCGCAGCCGGTCCTCCGAGAGCTCCTCGACCTTGCCGTCGCCCCACTCAACGACCACCACCGACTCCGGCAGCGACACGTCCAGGTCCAGGTCCTCCATCTCGTCGAGCCCGCCGCCCAGGCGGTACGCGTCGACGTGGACCAGGGCGGGGCCCTCGACCAGGGAGGGGTGGACGCGGGCGATGACGAAGGTGGGCGAGGTGACCGCGCCGCGTACGCCGAGGCCCTCGCCGAGGCCCCGGGTCAGCGTCGTCTTCCCGGCGCCCAGCTCGCCCGTGAGCATCACCAGGTCGCCGGGGGCCAGCACACGGGCGAGGCGGCGGCCCAGGTCCTGCATCTGTTCGGGGGAGGTGACGGTGAGCGTCACGGCGACGGCCTCGGGTACGGCCCCGGCGGGGCCGGGGAAGGCCTCCTCGGCGGTCTCCGGTGCGGTCTCAGCGGCCGGGCTGTTGTGCGGTGCTTCCATGTCCGCCAACGTTAGCGGCCGGCACCGTGCCGCTGCGTACGAGCAGGTCGGCCAGCCGGTCCGTGACGGTCTCCGGGTGCTCCAGCATCACCAGGTGCCCGGCGTCCGGCACGATCACCAGCTCGGCGTCGGGCAGGATGTCCGCGATGGCCTCGCTGTGCGGGCTGGGCGTCACCAGGTCCTTGTCGCCGGCCAGGATCAGCACGGGCACGTCCCGGAAGGCGGGCAGCGCGCCGCTCTTGTCGTGCTCGGTGAACGCCGGGTAGAACTCGGCGACCACGTCGATCGGGGTGGACTCGATCAGCCGTTCCGCGAACCGGGAGACGGCCGGGTCGACGTCCCGCGAACCGAACGAGTACCGCTTGATCAGCCCGGCGAAGAGGTCCGCCGTGGCCCGCCGCCCCTTCTCCACCAGCTCCGCCTGCGACCCGAGCGCCTTCAGCACGCCCGGCAGCACCCGGCGCACCGCGTTCACGCCCGCCACCGGCAGCCCGAAGTTGACCTCGCCGAGCTTGCCGCTGGAGGTTCCCACCAGGGCGACGGCGGCGACCCGGTCCCGGATCAGGGCCGGGTACTGGTCGGCCAGCGCCATCATCGTCATGCCGCCCATGGAGTGCCCGGCCAGCACGAGCGGACCCTCGGGGGCCGCCGCGTCGATGACCGCCTTCAGGTCCCGGCCGAGCTGGTCGATGCCGACCGGCACCCCGTCCGCCTGGGCCCGGCCACGCTCGGAGCGGCCGTGGCTGCGCTGGTCCCAGTAGACGGCGCGGACGAGGCCGCGCAGGGCGGCCCGCTGGAAGTGCCAGGAGTCCTGGCCGAGGCAGTAGCCGTGGCTGAAGACGACGGTGACCGGGGCGGGGGCCTTTCGGCCGAAGAGACGACGGCGGCGGCCCGCGGGCCCGGCCGGGCCCTCCTCGCCGTCGGCCTCCACCTCGTCGACCTCGTAGTACAGCTCGGTGCCGTCGTCGGCGGCGGCCCGGCCCGGCGTGCCGCGCAGCGAGCCGTAGGGCCCGGTCGCGTCCAGCGCGAGGCGGGCCTTCTTGCGCATGCCGCGCCCGACGGTGAGCCGCTCGACGGCGACCCCGGCCGCCGCGCCGGCGGCGAGCACCCCTATCGCGGCCCCGGCGATCCCGGCGCGCCGCCAGCCCGCCGCACCGGCCGCACCGGCCGCGCCTGCCACGTTCGCGGTCGCGGCCACCACGGCCTCCGCGCTGCTCTCGCTCACTGCGCCGCGCCCCCGGTCAGCTCGTCGGCCGTCTCGTTCACGTACACCCGGGGCACGCGCGCGCCGATGCGGGTGACGATCTCGTACGCGATGGTGTCGGCCGCCTCCGCCCAGTCCTGCGCGGTCGGCTCGCCCCGGTCGCCCGGCCCGAACAGCACCGCTTCCGCGCCCGCCTCGGGCCGGTCGCCTCCGAGGTCGACGACGAACTGGTCCATGGCGACCCGGCCCGCGACCCTGCGCACCTTCCCGTCGACCAGGACGGGTCCGCTGCCCGACGCGTGGCGCGGGACGCCGTCCGCGTAACCGACCGGGATCAGGCCGAGGGTGGTGTTGGCGGACGTCGTGTAGTGGTGGCCGTAGCTGACGCCGTGTCCGGCCGGGGCGTCCTTGACCAGGGCGACGGCGGCGGCGAGCGTCATCACGGGGCGCAGCCCCAGTTCGGCGGATGTGCCCAGTTCGGGGGCGGGCGAGATGCCGTACATCGCGATGCCGGTCCGTACGAGGTCGAAGTGCGCCTCGGGGATCGTGAGCGTGGCCGGGGAGTTGGCAAGGTGCCGCACCTCGGGCTCCACGCCCTCCTTCTCGGCGTACGCCACCAGGTCGCGGTAGACGGCGAGCTGGGCGGCGATCGAGGGGTGGCCGGGCTCGTCGGCGCAGGCGAAGTGGGACCAGAGTCCGGTGATCCGGAGGTGCCCGGCCCGTTCGGCGTCGCGGGCCGCGCCGACCAGTTCGGGCCAGTCGGCCGGCTGGCAGCCGCCCCGGCCGAGGCCGGTGTCTGCCTTGAGCTGGACGCGGGCCGGGCGGCCCGCGGCCTCGGCGGCGGCGACGACCTCGCGCAGCGCCCACATCCCGCCGGCCGATACGTCGATGTCGGCCTCGATGGCCTCGCGCCAGGGCCCACCGGGCGTCCACAGCCAGCACATGATCCGGCCGTCGAGTCCGGCCGCCCGCAGGGCGAGCGCCTCGTGCGGGGTCGCGGTGCCGAGCCAGGTCGCCCCGGCCTCCCGGGCGGCCCTGGCGCAGGGCACCGCGCCGTGCCCGTACCCGTCGGACTTCACCACGGCCATGAGCTGCGCACCGGCCGCCCGCTCGCGCAGGACGCGCACATTGGCGCGCAGCGCGGCGAGGTCGATCTCGGCACGGGCTCTCAGGGACGCTGTCTCGTTCATCGCGCCCAGTCTCTCAGAGGCGTCCGCCGCCTCCCCGGCTGCGCACGCCGGTATCCGGACTTATGTACGTTTCATCACATGCCCCGGGGCCAGAGCCGGTCGACCAGCACCCGGGTGCCGTCTCCGTCCTCGACCGGGTCGTAGGCCCTGCGTACGCGTACGGATTCGCTCACGTTCTCCACGATCGCCCCGGCTCACCCCGCCCGCACGTCGCGCCAGGCAGCCGGGATGCCGTCCGCGACGTCCTGCGCGGAGACCGGGGCCCCGTCCGAGCCGTGCCGAGCGGCGAGCCCGTGCAGGTACGCGCCGACGGACGCGGCGTCGCGCGGGGCGAGCCCGGCCGCGAGCAGGGAGCCCGTCAGCCCGGAGAGCACGTCACCGCTGCCCGCCGTGGCGAGCCAGGCCGTCCCGGTGGGGTTGACCCGTACGGGGGTGTCGCGGGCCTCCGCGATCAGGGTCGTGGAGCCCTTGAGGAGCACGGTGGCGCGGTAGCGAGCGGCCAGCTCGCGGACGGCGGTGAGCCGCCCGGACTCGACCTCCTCGCGGGCCGTGCCGAGCAGGGCGGCGGCCTCCCCGGCATGCGGGGTGAGGACGGTCGGGGCGGTCCGGGTCCGTACGGTCTCCGCGTCCAGCAGCCGCAGCCCGTCCGCGTCGACCAGTACGGGGACGTCGGCGGCCAGCACATCGGCGACGGCCGCCTCCGCCTGCCGCCCGTCCCCCAGCCCCGGCCCGACCACCCAGGCCTGCACCCGCCCCGCCTTCGACGGCGGCCCGGCGTGCACCAGCGCCTCGGGGAACCGGGCGATCACCGCGTCCGCGCCCGGTCCGACGTACCGCACGGCCCCGGCCCCGCCGCGCAGCGCGCCCGCGACGGCGAGAACGGCGGCGCCCGGGTACCGCTCGGACCCGGCGACGACGCCGACGACCCCGCGCCGGTACTTGTCGCTCTCCGCGCCCGGCACGGGCAGCAGCGCGGCCACGTCCGCGTACTGGAGCGCCTCCAGGTCCGGCGGCTCGGGCAGGTCCGGGCCGAGCCCGATGTCCACCAGCCGCAGGGCCCCGGCGTGTTCGGCGGCCGGGTCGATCAGGAGGCCCGGCTTGTACGTGCCGAAGGTGACGGTCGCGTCCGCCCGGACGGCCTCGCCGTGCACCTCCCCGGTGTCGGCCTCCACCCCGCTCGGCAGGTCGACGGCGATGACGGGGGTACGGTCCCGGGTCACCGTGTGCAGCAGCTCGGTGGCGTCCTCGCGGAGCCCGCCGCGTCCGCCGATCCCGGTGATGCCGTCGACGACGAGGTCGAGCACGCCGAGCCCGTCCGGCCCGCCGGCGACCTGTCCGCCGGCGGCGCGGAACGCGGCGAGCCCGCCGGGGTGGGCCCGGTCGGGGGCGAGCAGCAGGGCCCGCACGCCCGCGCCGCGGCGGGCCAGGCGGGCGCCGGCGTACAACGCGTCGCCGCCGTTGTCGCCGCTGCCGACCAGGAGCAGGACCCGGGCCCCGTACACCCGCCCGTTGCGCCGCAGCAGATCGCCGCAGGCCACGGCGAGCCCGGCGGCGGCGCGCTGCATCAGGGCGCCCTCGGGCAGGCGTTGCATGAGGGCGGCCTCGGCGGCCCGTACGGTCTCCACGCTGTAGGCACGTCGCATGGGTCCAACCCTCCGCGATCACGGGGCCGGACGCCAGCGTCGCGGGGCGTGGCGGGTTCATCCGGGCGGGCGCTCACCCCGGCGCGAGGGCCGCGACGCAAGGGCCGCGACGCGAGGACTCCGGCGCGAGGGCCGCCACGCAAGGACCCCAGCGCGAGGGCCGCGACGCGAGAACCCCAGCGCGAGGACCCCGGCGCGAGGGCCGCCCAGCGACACCCCGGTCAGTCCGCGAGGGCCGCCCAGCGGCACCCCGGCAGTACGGTCCCCGGCGACACCCCGCCGCTCACCCCTCCGCGATCACCACCGCCGACGCCACCCCCGCGTCGTGGCTGAGCGAGACGTGCCAGCCGCGCACGCCCAGTTCGGCCGCGCGGGCGGCGACCGTGCCGCGGACCCGCAGCCGGGGCTGCCCGCTCTCCTCGACCCAGACCTCCGCGTCGCTCCAGAGCAGCCCGCCCGGCGCGCCGAGCGCCTTGGCCAGGGCCTCCTTCGCGGCGAACCGTGCGGCGAGCGAGGCGATCCCGCGCCGCTCGCCGCTCGGCAGCGTCAGCTCGTCGCCGACGAAGAGGCGGTCGGCCAACTGGGGCGTACGCTCCAGCGCGGCGCCGAACCGCTCGATCTCGGCCACGTCGATGCCGACCCCAATGATCACGGCCCCCACCCTCGTTCGCTCACTCGCTCACTCCACGGTCACGGACTTCGCCAGGTTGCGCGGCTGGTCCACTTCGTTGCCGCGGGCCGTCGCGAGCTCGCAGGCGAAGACCTGGAGCGGCACGGTGGCGACCAGCGGCTGAAGCAGCGTAGGCGTTACGGGGACGGTGATGAGGTGGTCGGCGTACGGGACGACGGCCTCGTCGCCCTCCTCGGCCACGACGATCGTGCGCGCTCCCCGGGCCCGGATCTCCTGGATGTTGGACACGATCTTGTCGTGCAGGACCGAACGCCCGCGCGGTGAGGGGACGATGACGACGACGGGGAGGCCCTCCTCGATGAGCGCGATGGGCCCGTGCTTCAGCTCGCCGGCGGCGAAGCCCTCGGCGTGCATGTAGGCGAGTTCCTTGAGCTTGAGCGCGCCTTCGAGGGCGACCGGATAGCCCACGTGGCGTCCGATGAAGAGGACCGTGTCGTGGTGGGCGAGGGACCGGGCCAGCTCGCGCACGGGCTCCATGGTCGACAGGACGCTCTCCACCTCGGCGGAGATCGCGGACAGCTGGCGCACCACCGTACGGATCTCGTCGCCCCACTTGGTGCCGCGCACCTGGCCGAGGTAGAGGGCGACGAGGTAGCAGGCGACGAGCTGGGTGAGGAAGGCCTTGGTGGAGGCGACGGCGACCTCGGGTCCGGCGTGGGTGTAGAGCACGGCGTCGGATTCGCGCGGGATCGTCGAGCCGTTGGTGTTGCAGATGGCGAGCACCTTCGCGCCCTGTTCGCGGGCGTGCCGCAGCGCCATCAGGGTGTCCATGGTCTCGCCGGACTGGGAGATGGCGACGACGAGGGTGCGCTGGTCGAGGATCGGGTCGCGGTAGCGGAACTCGCTGGCCAGCTCGGTCTCGCAGGGCAGCCGCGTCCAGTGCTCGATGGCGTACTTGGCGATCATCCCGGCGTGGAACGCGGTGCCGCAGGCGACGATGACGACCTTGTCGACCTCGCGGAGTTCGGCGTCGGGGATGCGGACCTCGTCGAGGTGGAGCGCGCCCTCGCCGTCGACCCGCCCGAGGAGCGTGTCGGCGACGGCCTGGGGCTGATCGGCGATCTCCTTGAGCATGAAGGAGGCGTAACCGCCCTTCTCGGCGGCGGAGGCGTCCCAGTCGACGTGGTACTCCCGTACGTCCGCCGGCTCCCCGTCGAACCCGGTGACGGTGACGCCCTCGGGGCTCAGCTCGACGACCTGGTCCTGGCCCAGCTCGATCGCGGAGCGGGTGTGCGCGATGAAGGCGGCGACGTCGGAGGCGAGGAACCACTCGTCCTGCCCGACGCCCACCACCAGCGGCGAGTTGCGCCGCGCGCCGACCACGACACCTGGCTGGTCCGCGTGTACGGCGACGAGGGTGAAGGCCCCCTCCAGCCGCCGGCACACCTGTCGCATGGCGTCCGCCAGGTCCCCGCCCGCCGAGAACGCCTCGGCCAGCAGATGCCCGACGACCTCGGTGTCCGTCTCCGACCCCAGGGCGTGTCCGCGCCCGGTCAGCTCGCGGCGCAGGGCCGCGAAGTTCTCGATGATCCCGTTGTGCACGACGGCGACCCGGCCCGCGTTGTCCAGGTGCGGGTGGGCGTTGACGTCGGTGGGCGCTCCGTGGGTCGCCCAGCGGGTGTGCCCGATGCCGGTCCGCCCGGCCGGCAGCGGCCGGGCGCCCAGCTCCTTCTCCAGATTGACGAGCTTGCCCGCCTTCTTCGCGGCGGCGAGCCCGCCGTCCGCGAGAACGGCGATGCCCGCCGAGTCGTAGCCCCGGTATTCGAGGCGCTTGAGTCCTGCGACGACGACGTCCTGCGCCGACTGCATACCGACATAACCCACGATTCCGCACATAGCGGCACCATAAGGCCGGAAGTGCCTTGCGGGAGGAATGCTGACGACACACCATTCCTGTGCGTGACTCACCTACGGCAGGAGGCACCCGCGTATGTCGGCGCAGTGGGACGGTCACGCGGAACAGCAGGAGCCCTCGGCTCGGGGAGCGGTACTCGTCGATCGGGCTCACCTTCGGCCGGGGCGAACTGGCCACGTACACCGGAGCCCGGCCCCACCGGGTGCCCTGGCCCGTACCGCCCCTGGTGGAATCGGTCCTGGAGGACGACACGGCGGGCGACTACCCGCTGAACCTCCGCACGGACGCTCCGCGGCCGGTCGCCGACTGGCTGGCGGGGACCGCCGTGTCCCGGGCCATCGGCCCCCGCCACGACCCGGACGACGACACCGCACACCACATGACGGGCGGCTCCCCGGCCGAGTGGTTCGACATCCTCGTGCACCGGCGGCACGTGACACCGGCCCGTCCTCTCCGCCACGGGGAGCCCCCGACGACGACCGGACCGTGATCCGCCCCGGTGCTCCCGAACCTTTCTCACGACGGGCCTCCCGCACCCGTCTCCGCCCGCCCGCACACCCCCAGGCTGCACCAACGGCGTCGCCCGCCCGCGTCGAGGAAGAGCCACCCGCAGCCCTTCCCCGGGCAGGCCCGGACGGTGAGGCGGCGCGGGTCGGCGAGCAGGTCCGCGGCGCGCTGGGCCACGGCGTACAGCGGGAGCCGGGGCCCGGCGTCCGGGTGCGGGGTCCAGCGCCCGAGGCCGTCCTCGCCCCGGACGAAGACGGCCTGGCGCATGGCCTCCTGGACCACCTCGGCGACCCGGTCGAAGGCACCGTTCCGCCCGCCCCCGCCCGGCTCGTCCACGAGGCAGCCGTACAGCGCGCTCCGGAACTCCCGCGCCCCCTCCAGGACGGCGCTCGCCTCCTCGGGCCGCTCCTGCGCCCTCCGCAGCAGCCGGGTGACCGTACGGTCGTCGACGAGGTCCAGGTGCCCCGCCCAGACGGCGAGGGTGCGGTAGCCGCGCAGCCACTCCGAGCCGGGCCGCCGCTCGCCGCCCCAGCCGGCGTAGGTGTTGCAGAACTCCAGGGCCGGATCCCCGCTGGTGTTCCACGGCAGCCACTCCCCCCGCACCCGGACGGCGTACGTGGGCGTCGCGGCCCGCCGCAGGCCCGGGTCGCCCCGGCGTACCCGGTCGTACAGCGTGCGCAGGTCCCGCCCCGGTTCGGCGTCGAAGGCGGACCGCAGGGTGCCGCGCGCGGCCCGGTAGAGCCGGAGCGCGTCCGCCGACCGCCCGCTGCGGTGCAGGGCGAGCATGCTGTCCGCGACGAGGCGTTCGCGTTCGGGGTGCTCCTCGGCGAGCGGCGGCAGTTCGGCGGCGACGCGCTCGTGTTGCCCCAGCGCGAGCAGGAGCCGGGCGCGCTCCTCCGCCGCCGACAGCCGCAGCGCGGCGAGCCGCCGGCCGATCCGGTCGCGCAGGGCCTCGTCCGCGACGTCCGCGAGCAGCTCGCCCCGCCACAGGGCCAGCGCCCGGTCGTAGTGGCGGACCCGCTCCTCGTCGTCCACGGCCGCCGCGGCCGCCCGTACGCCGTCCTCGAAGGCCCGGGCGTCGATCAGATGGCCGTCCGGGCGCAGGAGGTAGCCGTCGTTCCGCGTCTCCAGGCGTACGCCGTCGGGCCCGAGGGAGGCGCGGAGCCGGCCGATGTACGTGTGGACGGTGGACCGGGCCCCGGCCGGGGCCTCGCCGTTCCAGAGCAGGTCGATGAGCCGGCCGGTCGGAACGGCCCGGCCCGCCTCCAGGGCGAGGAGCGCCAGCAGGCAGCGTTCCTGACGGCGCAGACCGGCGAGCACCGGCCGCCCGTGGTGGAGGGCGGCGAACGGTCCGAGCAACTGGAGTTCCATCGGGAAAGCATCCGGCCGACCCTGCCCGCGGGACCACCCCTAGGAAACGCGGGCGGGAAGCTTGAGGAAGAACTCCCGGACGTCCGCGGCGAGCAGTTCCGGCACCTCCATCGCGGCGAAGTGGCCGCCGCGGTCGAACTCCGACCAGTGCCTGATGTCGTACAGCCGCTCGGCCAGCGGTCGCACCGACCGCGTGATGTCGTGCGCGAAGACCGCCACGCCGAGCGGCACCGGGCACGGCTCGCTCCGCCGCGCCGCCTCGCGGTGCAGCCGCGCCGAGGAGGCCGCGGTGGCGGTCAGCCAGTACAGCGATACGTCGGTGAGCATCCGCTCGTCGCCGATCGGTGTACGCGGGTCCGTCCACTGGGCGAACCGCTCGGCGATCCAGGCCAGTTGGCCGACCGGCGAGTCGGTCAGCGCGTAGCCGATGGTCTGCGGGGTGGCGGCCTGCAACGCCTGGTACGGCGGGCGGTTCGCCATCATCCGCCTGACCTGGTCCAGCCGGGCTTCGTCCGCCGCGGAGAGTTCGACCCCGGCGTCCGGGTCCGGCCGGGTCGGCAGGTAGTTGACGTGCACCCCGGCCACCCGCTCGGGGGCCACCGCGCCGAGCGCCGTCGAGATGCCCGAGCCGAAGTCGCCGCCCTGCGCGCCGTACCGCTCGTACCCGAGGCGGCGCATCAGCTCGGCCCAGGCCCGCGCGATGCGGGCGATGTCCCAGCCGCGCTCGTGGGTCGGCCCGGAGAAGCCGTAGCCCGGGATGGACGGGATCACCAGGTGGAAGTCGCGCGCCAGCGGCTCGATCACGTCGAGGAACTCCAGGAAGGAGCCGGGCCAGCCGTGGGTGAGGATCAGCGCGAGTGCGTCGGGTCTCGGCGACCGGACATGGACGAAGTGCACGTTCTGGCCGTCGATCCGCGTGGTGAAGTGCGGCAACTCGTTGAGCGCGGCCTCGTGCTCGCGCCAGTCGTAGCCCGTGCGCCAGTGGTCGGCCAGCTCCTTGAGCCGCGCCAGCGGGAAGCCGTAGTCCCACCCCGCGTCGGCGATCTCGTTGGGCCAGCGGGTACGGGAGAGCCGGTCGTCCAGGTCGTCGAGGTCGGCCTGGGGGATGTCGATGCGGAACGGCTTGATCATGGTCGAACCTTCCCTGTCGTTGGTGCCACCAACGTTGGCCCGACCCACCATACGCTCGATCGTGGGTGCGGCCAACGATTTGTTAGGTTGCACCCGTGGACATCGAAGAGGGGACGCCGCCGCAGCGGCTGCGCGCACTGCCGAGCCGGTTGACCAACCAGGCGGCGCTGGCGGCCAACCGGATCGTGGACCAGGCGCTCGCCGAGGCCGGCGTCCGGCGCTACCACTACGCCCTGCTCGCCGCGTCGGAGGAGTACGGCCCCGCCAGCCAGGCTGCCCTCGGCCGCCGCACGGGCATCGACCGCAGCGACATGGTGGCGACCGTCAACGACCTGGCCGAGAGGCGGCTCATCGAGCGGGCGCCCGACCCGGAGGACCGCCGGCGCAACATCGTCAGCATCACCGCGGCGGGCCGGCGGGAACTCACCCGCCTCGACCGGCTGCTGGCCGCCGCCCAGGACGCGTTCCTCGCCCCGCTGCCCGGGGCCGACCGACGGACCCTGACCGACCTGCTCACGCGCCTCGTGGATCACCACCGCGGCGAGCAGGGCTGACCCCGCCAAAGGCCCCGTGGTGAGAGTTTGGTGAGCGCCCCGGCAGATCATCGTCCGGCAGGCCGGGACCTCGGCCTGCCGGACGGACGATCGGGGAGTTCTCATGCGTAGAAGCGTTCTCGGCACGGCCCTCGGCACGGCGTGCGTGACAGTGCTGGCCCTCGGACTCAACACGGCCCACGCGACAGCGGCCCCGCCCGCCGGCGCCACCGCCCAGGGCTCCGGCTGGGAACCGGCCCCTTCCGCCCCCTGGGACGTCCCGGCGGGCGAGCGGTGCGCGTTCCCGGTCCACGGTGAGCCGATCGTGGACGAGGTGGTCAGCCGCGAACTGCCTTCGCCCGCCGAGGGCGTGACCCGGACCGCCTACAAGGGCGACCTCGTGATCCGGGTGACGAACAAGGAGACCGGAGCCCACTACGACGCCAACGTGAGCGGCACCGCGCTGGTCGACGTGCACGCCTCCGGGGCCCAGTTCTGGCGGGTGCTCGGCCCGGTGCTGCTCGGCGTCGGCGACGGCAACCTCGCCCGGGGCCTGTACGTCGTCGACGGCGCGTACACGCTCGACATCAGCCCCACCGGCGCGAAGACCGTGGCCGGTCCGGCGGTCAGGACGGACAGCATCTGCGCCCGGATCGCCTGATGCGCGGATGCGCGGATGCACGGATGCACGGATGCACGGATGCACCAGCCGATCAGGCAGGGTTCGCCGGTGATCGTCGGCGATCGCCGCCCGTACGGCATCCACCCGGCTCGGGCACGGCCTCCGCCTACTCCCCCAGCTTCCGCCGGAGCGCCGCCCGCTCCGGCTCGGTGCCCGCCGACTCCAGCGCCTCCCGGTACGCCACCGCCGCCTCCCTGCCCCTCCCCAGCCGGGTCAGCAGATCCCCCCGGGCCACCGCGTACGGCGGGTACGCGCGCAGCCTCGACCCTCCCGCCAACGCGTCCAGCAACGCGAGCCCGGCCCCCGGCCCGTCCCGCATCGCGACCGCCACGGCGCGGTTCACCGCCACCACGGGGGACGGGGTGAGGGTGAGCAGGACGTCGTACAGGGCCACGATCTGCACCCAGTCCGTGGACTCCACGTCCGCCGCCTCGTCGTGCAGAGCGGCGATGGCCGCCTGCACCCCGTAGGGCCCGGCCGGTCCGCCGGTCAGGGCCCGGACCACGAGGTCGCGCCCCTCCTCGATCATCGCCCGGTCCCAGCGCCCCCGGTCCTGTTCCTCCAGGAGCACCGGCTCGCCCTCCGGCCCCGTCCGCGCGTCGCGCCGGGCGTGGACGAGGAGCAGCAGCGCGAGGAGCCCGGCGGTCTCCCGTTCGCCGGGCAGCAGGCGGCGCAGTATCCGGGCGAGGCGGACCGCCTCCTCGGCCAGGTCGAGCCGTTGGAGACGGGGGCCGGAGCTGGCCGCGTACCCCTCCGTGAACACCGAGTAGACGACCTGGAGCACCCCGGGCAGCCGCTCGGGCAGTTCGTCGGGGCCGGGCACCCGGAACGGGATCCGGGCCTCGCGGATCTTCTTCTTCGCCCGCACGATGCGCTGGGCCATGGTCGCCGTCGGTACGAGGAAGGCCCGGGCCACCTCCGGTGTGGTGAGGCCGGCGAGGCAGCGCAGGGTGATGGCGACACGGTCCTCGGCGGCGAGGGCGGGGTGGGTACAGGTGAAGAACAACTGAAGCCGTTCGTCGGCCAGTTCACCGACCCCGGCGCCCGAGGCGGATCCCGCACCCGGGACGGATCCCGCGTCCGCCGCAGGCGCGGCGGGCTCCGCCCGTTCCGCGTCGGCCCGGAGGACGGCGAGCCGGGCCGCGTACGCCCGGTCGCGCCGCAGCCGGTCCACGGCCTTGCGTCGCGCGGTCGTCAACAGCCAGGCCCCGGGACGGGCGGGGACGCCCTCGGCCGGCCAGTGGCGCAGGGCCGCTTCGATCGCCTCGGACGTCACCTCCTCCGCCAGGTCGAGGTCCCCGAACCGGCGGACGAGGGAGGCGAGCAGCAGCCCGCGCTCCTCCCGGAACACCGCCTCGACGGCAACTCCGGCCTCCCCCGCCGAGACGCTCTCGCCGGCCGCCGGGGGGTCCTCCCCCGCCGAGACGCTCTCGCCGGCCGCCGGGAGGTCCTCCCCCGCCGAGGCGTCCTCGTCCGCCACGGCTCTCAGGCCCCGAAGTCCGCGACCGGCCGGACGACGACCGCGCCGCCGTCGCGCGAGCCGGGACAGCGCGCGGCCCAGTCGAGGGCGGCGTCGAGGTCGGGCACATCGATCACGAGGAACCCGCCCAGCAGCTCCCGCGTCTCGGCGAAAGGCCCGTCCGTCACGGTCCGCTCCCCCGTGGGCGAGACCCGCACGGTGGTCGCGGTGACCAGGTCGGCCAGCGACTCCCCGGAGACGTGGATCCCCGCGTCTCGTACGGCCTTGTCGTACGCCATCCAGTCCTCGACGGTGCACTGGGGCGCGCCGCCCTGCTCGTCGACGGCCCCGCTGTGGATCAGCAGCATGTACTTCATGATCGGCTCCTGTCGCCTGTGTGGTCCCAGCCCTCGGGGCTGCTTACACCATGACGACGAACGGGACCGGCCGCGATCGACACGCCCGTCGAAGAAATCCGGTGCTTTCTACTGCTCCCCGAGAATGCGCAACCGGTGGTGGTCCTTGAAGTACGCGTAGTCCTTCGGATCGAGCGTGGCGAGAGGCACCTGTGTTGGGTTCACGCGCTGATCAGGCAGGGTTCACCAGCGTCCGCACGGGCATCGCGGCACGACCGGCAGCACCCCGGCACGGACGACCGGAAGGCCCGGTCGCAGTCGTCGCAGTTCTGGAGCGGGACGACGGGCACGGCGGCGGGCAGGGGCGACGGGAGCAGTGCGGCGAGCCGGTGGCGCAGCAGTTTGGCCGGGTGGCGGAGGGGAACGGGCGGATCCTCGGTGATCGCCGCCCGTACGGCATCCGGCCGCGCCCCGCGCTCCAGCCAGGCGGCGACCCCGGGAACGAGCCCGCGTACGTCCTCCTCGGAGAGGAGGAACCCGGGCGCGGCCCGTGGGAGCCCGGCGAGCAGATCGGCCGCCGCCGCGTACAGGGCCTCGGTGGGCTGCTGCGGGACGGGCAGCGGCAGGCGCGGCTTACGGGGGGCGGTGGGGGTCGGCACGAGGCGGGCGCCGGGGAGGACTGCCGCCGGTACGGGGCCGGGGGCGGGCACCGGCTCCGGTACGGGTACGCGTACGGGCTCAGGCTCCGGCACAGGTACGCGTACGGGCTCAGGCACCGGCACAGTTACGCGTACGGGCTCAGGCGCCGGCACAGGCGCAGGCATAGCCGCACGCTCCCGCCCCCGTCCCCGGGCCGCCGCATCCGGGTGGTTGTAGAACACCGTGCTCGTGACCAGCTTGCCGCCCCGCACGTTCTCGCGGGTGCGGCGCAGGAACCCGTGCCGCTCCAACTCCCGCAGTGCGGCGGCGATACGGACCTCGCTCTCCGGAAAGATCGCGGCGAGCGCCTTGATGCCGACGCGCCACCCGTCGGGCAGCGACTGGATGTGGGTGCCGAGGCCGATGGCCAGCAGGGAGAGTCCTCGGTGCTGGGAGAGCCGGTTGGAGATGATCGTGTAGCCGTCGGTGAGGCGGATGTTGATGTGTACGACACCGGACGGGGCGCGCGGGGGCGCGCTAACCTGCTGGGTATCCATCGGGAAGCGTCTTCTTCCTTGGTGGTGAGGCCTTCGGTCGGGATGCCAGTCCCGGCCGGGGGCCGTCTCAATGTCTGGGTGGTGGTCAGCGTGAGCATATGCCCGCCAACAGGTCACAAATCCAGCCCGGTTGGCACACTTCACCCATGTGAGTGACGACGGCCCCGCCCGAGCTGACCGGGGCCCGCAGAGGTCAGCCCAGGGGGTTGGGTGGGGTTTTTTCCCCAGTGATCAAAGACAGGTACTTAAAAGCTTTTACGTCGTGGGCCACCACGTCGCGGTGGACCGCGACCCGGTGCCCCATGGTCCCGGCCCCTCCCCCGCCCCACCGGATCGCGGCTGTCACGATCCGGTGAGCGCGACCTCGGCCCAGACCGTCTTGCGCGGGAAGGGCCCGTGCTCCGTACCCCACCGCACCGAGAGAGCCTCGACGAGCAACAGCCCGCGCCCGGACTCGGATGCGGCGGACGGTTCCGCCTTGGCCGGGAGCCGGTCGCCCCGGGTGTCGGAGACCTCGATGCGGAGCGTGTCGCCGTACACGCTCAGCAGGATGCGGAAGTCCCGCCCAGGGACGTACCCGTGCAACGCGGCGTTGGTCGCCAGCTCGCCGATGACGAGGCTCGCGTCCTCCAGCGGCAGCCCCCAGGCGCGCAGTTGCTCGGTGGCGAGCAGCCGGGCGAGCCGGGCGCCGCGACGGGTGGCGGAGAGCTGGACGGCGAACTGTCCGGTGCGTGCACGCGGTTGGGTGATTTTTCGGTTCACGTCACTCAGCGTGGCCGCGCGTATCTACGCTGAGAAGTATTGACGCGGGTACGGACTGTCACTGTCCCTGGTGTGTACAGGCCTGTCCCGTACGTACGGTGTCCGCGCGCGGACGTCACGGGTGAGAGCGGATCGACACATGGCTGACGGAAACGAAGAGGACCAGGACTTCGGCCTGGAGGACGACTCGGGCGCGGTCATCGCGGCGGTCGGCCGGCAGATCAAGCTGTGGCGCGAGGAAGCCGGATTACGCGCCTCCGAGCTGGGCTCGATCATCGGGTACAGCGAGAACCTCGTCTTCAAGGTCGAGGGCGGACGCCGCATTCCCAAGCCGGAGTTCCTGGACCGCACGGACGCGGCGGTCGGGGCGAACGGCAAGGTCGCAGCGATGAAGAAGGACGTGGAAGAGGCGCGGTACCCGAGGAAGGTCCGCGACCTGGCGAAGCTGGAGGCGGAGGCGGTCGAGATCGGCTCCTACGCGAACGGTGTGATCGACGGGCTGCTCCAGACCGAGGAGTACGCGCGCGCGCTGTACGCCCAGCGGCGGCCCGCGTACACCGAGGACGACATCGAGCGCCTGGTGGCCGCCCGGATGGCCCGGCAGGTGGTCTTCGACCGCCGCCCCGCTCCGCTGCTGACCTTTGTCCAGGAAGAGGCGACGCTCCGGCGGCGGACCGGGGGCAGAATGGTCCTGCGACGACAGCTCGAACACCTGCTTGAGCTGAGCCAGTTGCGGCATGTCGAGATCCAGGTCATGCCGATGGAGGCGGAAGAGCACGCGGGTCTGGGCGGCTCGCACCGCGTCCTTAAGCTCAAGGACGGAAAGACCGTCGGGCTCAACGAGGTTCAGCTCATCAGCGGGTTGATCAGCGATCCGAGGCAGGTGCAGATCCTGGATATGCGCTACAACCTGCTCCGATCGCAGGCCCTCGCGCCCCGGCTGTCGCGGGAATTCATCGAGAAACTGCTGGGAGAGACATGAGCACCCCCGAGCTGACGTGGTTCAAGAGCAGCTACAGCACCAACGACGGTCCGTCCTGCGTAGAGGTAGCCACCGCCCCCACCACCGTCCACGTACGCGACTCCAAGCAACTCCCCACCGGCGGCCCGCACCTCGGCTTCGGTCCGACCGCCTGGAACGACTTCGTCGCGTACGCGTCGGAGGCCTGAGCCACGTCCGTACCGCCGGTCGAGCCGCGGCGGTATCCCCGGTACGCGTGAGAACGAGGCCGGGCCCGCGAGGGCCCGGCCTGCGCGAAACTCCCCGGCGCACATCGCCCGCCGGGTGCTAGCCTCCCGTTCCGATCACCCCACCGCTCGCCCCCTTCCACCTGCCCGTTCGTCGACACGCCGCGCGCGCTTCCCGCGCCCGGCCCCCCACCGGTCGCGTCCGTAGCCCGATTCCAAGGACCGACGTGTCTCCGACCGCCCCCGACCTGATACGCGCGGAGTTCGACCTCTGCCGCCAGATCCCCTCCCTCGTGGACCTCCGCACCGCCGTACGCGGGAACGACTGGGACACCGTGGAGGCGTACTTCGACTTCCTGGACGACGAGGAGGAGCGCGCGGTCGCCGCGAACCTCGTCTCCGACCTCAGCTCCTCCGAGCGCTTCCTGGAACGCGCGGTCGCCGACCACGGGTCGCCGCTGGCCCGGACGCTGCTCGCCGCGCGCTACATCGCCGTCGGCTGGGACATCCGCAGCTCGTACACGGCGGAGCACGTCTCGCGGGAGCAGTTCCAGGAGTTCCACGCGTGGCTGCGGCGGGCCGAGCAGCTGCTGATCGGCGTCTGCGCCGACGAACCGGCGTACGCCCTCGCCTGGACGAACCGGCTGACGACCGCCCGGGGCCTGGAGCTGGGCGCGAGCGAGGTGCGGCGGCGGTACGACCGCCTGGCGGAGCACCACCCGCACCACATCCAGGCGCAGATGCTGCTGCTCCAGCAGCTCTGCCCCAAGTGGGGCGGGCGCTGGGAGGACACGTTCGGCTTCGCCCGGGAGTGCATGGCGGCGGCCCCCGCGGGGAGCCACGCGGGCCGGCTGGTGGCGCAGGCGCACCTGGAACGCTGGCTGGACGACAGCGACGACGGGCCCGGCGACTACCTGCGCGCGACGGAGGTCCGCGACGACATCCTGGCCGCGGCCGACCGCTCCGTACGGCACCCGGACTACCGGCCGGGCTTCCACTGGGTGGGCGACCACAACGACTTCGCGGGCGCGCTGAGCCTGGGCGGTCACTACCCGGAGGCCGCCCCGTACTTCCGCACGCTCGGGGACAAGGCCACCGAGTACCCCTGGGGCTACTGGGGCGACCGGGAAGTGCAATTCCTCAAGCACCGCAGACGCGCGATGGCGAAGGGCTGAACCGACGATGACACAGCAGACCGACGGCCCCGCCGCGACCGTGACCGTGACGCCGGAAGGCATATCGACCGTGGACGGTGCCGCCACCGCCCCCGGGTTCATCACCGCCACCGAGGTCGACCGCATCCCGACCCTCATGGCCCCCACGTCCGGCGGCGGCCCGGTCACCGCCGGGCTGTACTTCCGGGTCGGGGCGGCGGACGAGACGCTGGCCACGGCCGGCCTCACCCACCTCGTGGAACACCTGGCGCTGCATCGGCACGGCGTCTCGGACCTGCACTACAACGGGTCCACCGCCGCCACCCACACCCACTTCGTGGTCTCCGGCACCGCCGAGGAGGTCGTCGCCTACCTCAACGGGGTCTGCGCCTCCCTGCGCGACCTGCCGGTCGAGCGCCTCGCCACCGAGCGGGAGATCCTGCGCACCGAGCAGGCGGGCCGCAGCCGGGGCCCCAACCACCAACTGCCGCTGTGGCGTTACGGGGCCCGGGGCTACGGCCTCGCCAGCTACCCGGAGTACGGCACCCTGCACCTGACGGCCGACGCGGTGCGCGACTGGGCGAGGACCTGGTTCACCTGGGACAACGCGGTGCTGTGGATCACCGGGGGCACCGTGCCCGAGGGCCTGGACCTGACCCTGCCCGCCGGGCGGCGGCAGCCGCTGCCCGCGCCCACCTCGGCCCTGCCCGTCACCCCCGCCTACCTCACGGGCGGCAGCGGCGGAGTGGTCCTGGACGGCATCGTGCGGCGCAGTACGGCCGCCGCGCTCTTCGCGGAGGTGCTGGGGCGGGCGCTCTTCACCGACCTGCGGCAGAAGGGCGGTTACTCCTACACCGCCGACTGCGGCTACCACCCGCGCGACAACGACCACGCGACCATCACCGCGTTCGCGGACGCGCTGCCGCAGAAGCAGGACGCGGTGGTCGGCGGCTTCATCGACGTCCTGGCCCGGCTGCGGGCCGGGACCATCTCCCAGGCCGAACTGGACTCGGCCCGGGCGAAGACCCTCAAGCAGTTCGAGATCCCGGACCTCGGCGCGGCCGCGCTCCCCTCGTACGCGCTGAACGTGCTCACGGGACACCCGAACCTCACCCCGGACGAGCACCGCGCGCACCTGGCCGCCGTCACCGTCGAGGACCTGCGCGAGGTGGCCCGCGAACTGCACGACTCCGCGCTGATCCAGGTGCCGGGGCGGCCCGTGGACTGGGCGGGCTTCACCGAGGCCCCGCAGTGGTCGGCCCCGGCCTCCGACCCGGCGGGCACCGTGCACCGGTCCCGGCAGAGCGACGCCGTGAGCCTGACCGTCGGACCGGAGGCCGTCACCCTGGTCACCCCCGGCGGGCAGATCTCCGTACGGTACGACGCGTGCGCCGCGATGCGCGTCTTCCCGGACGGGGCCCGGCACCTCATCGGCTTCGACGCGTTCGTGGCGGAGGTGGAGCCGACGCTGTACGCCAAGCTCACCCCGGACCGGATGGCGGTGATCGACGCGGCGGTCCCGGCCGCCGCCGCCGTCCCGATGCCGGAGCGCGACCCGGACGAGATCCCGCAGGCCGCCGCGCGCCGGGGTGGGCTGAAGGACCGGGCGCGGGGCATGCTGCGCTCGCTGCGACCGGGACGCGGCTGAGGGGCCCGGGGGGGCAGGCAGCGGGTGGGCGGCAGGCTTCAGGCGTTGGGCGGGCGGGGCGAGGCGAGGCGGGCGTACGGACTCGACACGCCGCGCCCCGCCCGCGAACACACCGCACCCCGCCCGTGAACCTTTCCGGCCGCTGCGGACAACAGGGGTGACAGACACACCGACCGACGCATCCTGGAGGCGCAGTGACCGGGCCACCACCCGCCCTCGCGGGCAGCCCCGCCGACGACGCCGACGTCATCGCCCAGTCCCTCGACGAGCCCGAACTGTTCGCCGGGCTGTACGACCGGCACGCCCCGGACATCCACCGCTACGCCGCCCGCCGCCTCGGGGAGGGCGCGGCGGACGACATCACGGCGGAGACGTTCCTCATCGCGTTCCGCACCCGGGGCCGCTACGACACGGCCCACCGGCTGGCCCGGCCCTGGCTGTACGGCATCGCCGCCAACCTGATCGGCAAGCACCGCCGTACCGAGGTCCGCGCGCTGAAGGCGCTGGCCCGCACCGGGCACGACCCGGTCGCCGCGTCCTGGAGCGACCGCTCCGACGACAGGATCGCCGTCCAGGCCCCCCTCGCGGGGGCGCTGGCCGCGCTCTCCCCCGGTGACCGGCACGTCCTGCTGCTGGTCGCCTGGGCGGACCTCGGCTACCAGGAGGTGGCCGAGGCGCTGCGGATACCGCTGGGCACGGTCAGGTCCCGGCTGAACCGGGCCCGCCGCAAGGTCCGTGAGGCGCTGAGCACCGATCCCGCCTTCACGTCCGCGCTCGACCCGACGCCCGACGCATCGCCCGCCCCGGCCGGACAGGAGCTGAACCCGTCATGGACGAAATGACCCGACTGCGGGAGCTGCGCGCCGACGCCCCCGTACCCGACCGCGCCGCCCTCGCCCCCGGCCGCAAGCGGCTGACCGACACCATCGCGGGCCGCGGCCGCCGCACGCTCCGGCAGCGGGCCGACTGGCGGATCGCCTCGCTCGGAGCGGTGGTGGCGATCACCGCGGCGGCGCTCTTCGTCACCCAGGTCGTCGACACCTCGGACCCCCGGCAGTCGGGCCCGGCGACCGTGGCGGGCGACCTCGACCTGTCCAGCCCGGCCGCCGCCCTGGGGCGGGCGGCCGACTTCCTGGAGCGGCAGGAGGCCCCTCCGGAGCCCAGGGCGGACCAGTGGATCTACCTCCGGGAGGAGAACCCCGACCAGGAGAAGCAGTGGAAGGAGCTGTCGGCCGAGATCCGGGAGCAAACGCAATGGTCCTACAGCCCCGACTCCTGGATCCCGTACGACGACAAGGCCGCGGAGAACGATGAGTCCGACACGGACTACCGGACCGCCCGCGAGTCCTACCGAATCGCGGCCGAGCTACCGGAGGACCCGAAGGCGCTCCTCGCGGAACTGCGGAAGGTCTTCCCCACCGGCAACGGGTCCAATGGCCCCCGAGAGGCCGAGGACGAGCACAGTTTCCGCGCCCTGACCGTTCTGCTGGAGTCCTACCCGCTCCCGCCGGCCGCCCTGGCCCGGATCTACCGGGCGATGGCCACGGTCGGGGGCGTCGGGGTGACCGACCACCTGATCCGGGACGCCACCGGCCGCCAGGTCATCGCCGTGACCCGCGCGTACGACCGGAACACCCGGCGCGAGATCCTCATCGACCCGGTGGACTACAGCTACGCGGGCGAGCGCGAGGTGGTCAGCAGGACCCACGAGGTTTTCGGCCCCGACGACAGCGACGGCCCGGACCGCATGGTCTACAAGCGCGGCGACGTCCTGCGCGAGGTCGCGAGGACCAAGGCGGCCGTCGTCGACGCCAAGGGCCAGAAGCCCTGACCGTACGGCTCGGAGAAAGCCCGGGCGTGGGCCCGGTGTCCGGCACAGGGGAGCGGAC
>NZ_JBHXJG010000066.1:0-30560 GCF_042723425.1 Streptomyces sp. NPDC058375
GTGCGCGGGGCCCGGCGGCGGGCGGCCGTCGCGGCGGCGCGCGGCCCGGTCGCCCGCCCGCCGCAGGGTGCGGTCGCGGGTGGAGACCAGCAGGGTGACGATGTCCAGCGCGATGCCGAGCGCCCAGAGCCAGTAGCGCGACGGCGTGTCCACGAACAGCGAGACGAGCCAGGGCACCGCGCCCGCGCCGAACTGGGCCAGCGGCCAGTCCACCACGATGCTGCCCCGCCGCCAGACCTGCCCCGCCTGCCAGCGCAGCGCGACATAGGCGACGACGAAGGCGATGGAGTGGCTGGTCTGAACCGCGTGCACGGAGGCCGCCATCACGGCCATGCCGAACATCGCGATCAGCAGCGTACGGACGCGGGTCTCGGAGGCCGCGATGTCCCCGTAGACGGCGAACCCGGCCCAGCTGGTCCAGAAGGCGAGATAGAGGACCGCGAACAGGGCGAGGTCGGCCAGGTGGGGGCCGTCGTGCAGCAGATGGGCCAGCTGCCCCGCCCCGGCGACGACGACGAGGTCGAAGAACAGTTCGTTCCAGCCGGCGTGCCGCTCGGCGGGCGCGGTGCTCCCCGTGGACTCCTTGGCCTCCATGACCCCATCGTCATCGGAGGGTGTCCGCGCGCGCCTCGGCTGTGGGCCGAATGCCGAGGCCCAGGTGTCCGGACCGGACGCTCCGGTGCCCGGACCGGGGCGTCGGCCCTCACTACGGGAGCGCGGCGGGCCGGGGGTCGGTCGATTCCGCCGGGGGCTTCGTCCGCCCCGCACCCCGCAGCCAGCCGATGGAGAAGACGCCGGCAGCGGCCATGACGACAGCCGCGCCGGCCGCCGCGAAGCTCATCCCGTGCGTGAAGGCGTCGCGCGCGGCCATCAGTACGGCGTCGGCGGTCCGGTCGGGCAGCCGGGCCGCCACGGCCGTCGCACCGCCCAGCGTTTCGCGCACGGCTTCGGCCTGCGGCACCCCGGCGGGCAGGGTGTCGGCCATGTCCCGGCTGTAGACCGCCGCGCCGATGGACCCGAGGACGGCCATTCCCAGCGCTCCGCCGAACTCCTGCCCCGACTCCAGCACGGCCGCGGCCGACCCCGCACGCTCCGGTGGGGCCGCGCCGAGGGCGAGTTCGTTGGCGAGGGTCATCGCGGCGACCAGGCCACCCGCGTACAGGGCCCCGCCGACGAGGGCGAACCAGAGTGCCGAGTCGGTCCGCACCTGGGTCATCCACAGAAAACCGCAGGCGGAGAGGGAGAAGCCGCCGCCCATGACGTACGCGCGGTCGACGCGCTGGGCGAGCGCGGATGCCGCCGGAGCCGCGACGGCCGCGCCGAGGGCCGGTACCAGGCTCCACAGCGCGGCCCTGAACGGGCTCAGGCCGAGGACGGACTGCAGATACTGGGTGAGGAAGACCGCCATCCCCACGGTGGCGAACATCGCGAGGAGGTTGGCGAACACCGGGCCGCCGAAGGTGCGCCGGCCGAGCAGGCCCAGGTCGATCATCGGATGCGCGACGCGCTTCTGGCGGCGTACGAAGACGAAGCCGAGCACCATCCCCACGCCCACCGCGAGGGCGGGCAGCGGATCGTACCCGTGCCGGGCCGCTTCCTTGATGCCGTAGACGACCAGGAGCACAGCGGCCAGTGACAGCAGCGAACTCAGCAGGTCGAAGCGTTCCCGCTGCACGGACCTGAACTCCGGTACCAGGAAGGGCACCAGCACCAGAAGCAGCACCATCGCCGGCAGGTTGATCAGGAAGACCGAGCCCCACCAGAAGTGCTCCAGCAGCAGGCCGCTGACCACGGGCCCCAGGGAGATGCCCGTCGTCATGACGGTGGTCCACAGGGTCACCGCCTTGCCGCGCTGCTTCGCGTCGTGAAAGAGGTTGCGGATCAGGGCGAGCGTCGAGGGCATCAGGGCAGCGCCGCCGAGGCCGAGCAACGCCCGTGCCAGGATGAGCAGTTCAGCCGTGTGTGCGTACGCGGCGACGACCGAGGCCGCCCCGAACAGCACCGCTCCCGCGAGCACCGACGCGCGCCGGCCGACCCGGTCGCCGAGCGCCCCCATCGTGATGAGCAGCCCGGCGAGGACGAAGCCGTACATGTCGAGGATCCACAACTGCTGCGTCGCGCTGGGTTCCAGGTCCTGGCTGACGTAGGGAATCGCGAAGTACAGGACCGAGATGTCCATCGAGACCAGGAGCAGGGGCAGCATCAGGACGCCGAGGGCGGTCCATTCCTTGCGCCCCGCGAGAGGGCCGGGTGTGTTGTTCTCCATGCACGGCAGGGAAGCGGGAGCCGGGTGTACGCAGCAAACAGGTGCCTAGTGCACTAGGCCGTGACCGTTTCCTCAACAGCCTGAACGTCAGACGAGTGCACTAGTACAGTGCGACCATGGCCACCGAACCGCCCTACCTCCGCATCGCCGGCGACATCCGTCGGCGGATCGCTTCGGGGGAGCTCGCGCCCGGCGCGCGCGTCCCTTCCACCCGGCGTATCACCCAGGACTGGGGCGTCGCCATGGCGACCGCGACGAAGGCGCTCGCCGCCCTGCAACAGGACGGCCTGGTGCGGGTCGTGCCCGGCGTCGGCACCGTGGTCGCCGCGTCGGGACGGGAGCGGGACTCGGCTCCCCAGCGCGGACTCACCCGGGACCGCATCATCCGCGCGGCCATCGCTCTCGTCGACTCCGAAGGGCTCGCCGCGCTCTCCATGCGCCGGGTCGCCACCGATTTCGGCGTCTCCACCATGGCGCTCTACCGTCACGTCCCGAGCAAGGGCGAGCTGGTACGTCTGATGTCGGAGGCAGTGTTCGACGGAGAACCGCCGGGGCCCCGGCCCTCCGGCTGGCGCGCGCAACTGGAGCGGGAGGCACGGTGGCTGTGGACCCGGTACCAGCGCCATCCCTGGCTGGCGCGAGCCATGGCAGCCCTCACCCGGCCGATGGCGTCGCCCCACGCGATGCGCTACACCGAGCGGGTCCTCAGTGCCCTGAAGGGCCCGGGGCTGACGCCGAACCAGATCATCCACGTCCACCTCGCCCTTCTCGGGTACGCCCAGGGCGTCGCGGCGGCCGTCGAGCTGGAGGTGCAGGCGCGGCAGGACACCGGCATGACGCCCGAGGAGTGGATGGCCTCCAACGAACTGCGGCTGGAGCAGATCCAGACCGCCGGGTCCTATCCGACGCTGTCCACTCTCTTCGGTGAGGAGGAGTTCGACCTCGAACTCGACACGCTCTTCGAGTTCGGGCTCGCACGGCTGCTGGACGGGGTCGCGTCGCTCATCGAGCGATCCGGAAGCCGATGACGGTCGCGGCGGTGGTCGTGGCGGGGCCGTGGCGGGTCAGCCGGCCGGCTGGAGCAGGTCCCAGCGGTTGCCGTACAAGTCCTCGAAGACCGCGACCGAGCCGTACGTCTCGTGGCGCGGCTCCTCCAGGAAGCGCACCCCGGCCGCGCGCATCCGCGCGTGGTCGGCGGCGAAGTCCTCGGTGTGCAGGAAGAAGCCGACCCGCCCGCCCGTCTGCGCCCCCACCGCCGCGCCCTGCGCCTCGTCCTTCGCGCGGGCCAGCAGCAGCCCCGTACCGTCCGCCGCCCCGCGCGGGAGCACCACCACCCAGCGGGTGCCGTCGCCCCGGCCGGTGTCCTCCGCCAGCTCGAAGCCGAGCGCGTCGCGGTAGAAGGCGAGCGCCTCGTCGTAGTCGCGGACGACCAGGGTGACCAGGGCGATGTGGGACATGGCGGGCCTTTCGGGGGTTCTGCGAGGGCGGAGGTTCCGCAGCGATGGGGTTATACGTAACACTAGCGCTTCGCTCCCGGGCCGCCGGGCACAATGCGCCGCATGGACATCGTGGACGCTACGAGCACCGGCGGCAGGGCCGCGCTGAACGACCGGGCCCGCGCGCTCGCGGACGCCGGAGGGCGGCGCATCCTCGGGATCGCGGGCCCACCCGGAGCCGGGAAGTCCACTCTGGCCGAACGGCTGGTCGCGGCCCTGGACCCGCGCGCCGCCCTCGTCCCGATGGACGGCTTCCACCTCGCCGCCGCCGAGCTGGAGCGCCTCGGCCGCGCCGACCGGAAGGGCGCGCCCGACACCTTCGACGCGGCCGGATACGCGGCCCTGCTGCGGCGGCTGCGCGATCCGGACCCGGTGCACGCGGTCTACGCCCCGGCCTTCGACCGGTCCCTGGAGGAGCCGGTCGCGGGGTCGCTGCCCGTACCGCCGGAGGTCCCGCTCGTCGTCACCGAGGGCAACTACCTGCTGCTCGGTGACGGGCCCTGGGCCTCGGTGCGCGAGTTGCTGGACGAGGTGTGGTTCCTGGACCTCGACCCGGAGGTCCGGGTACGTCGACTTGTCGACCGGCATGTGCACCACGGCCGGCTCCGGCGCGACGCGGAGGAGTGGGTGAACCGGTCCGACGAGGTGAACGCCCGGCTGGTGGAGGGGGGCCGGGGCCGGGCGGACCTGATCGTGCGACTGCCGGGCGGGCGGCGGGGGACGACGGACGGCTGACGACTGACGGCCGACGCCCCGGCGGACACGCGGACACGCGGACACGGGGGGCCGGAGACCGGCCGCGTACGCCCGGCGGTCCGACGCGCGATCTGACACACGGTCGGAAGCCGGTCGCGTACGCCTCGCCGGGCGGGCAGGATGCTGTGTGCCGTGTCGCACCGCCAGGAGGCCCTGATGTCCAGCCCGAGCCCGTTCGCCCAGCAGTCCGCACCGCCCCCGTCCTTCACCGCCGACGACTACCGGGCCCGGATGGCACGGGCCGCCGAGTCCGCCGCCGAGGCCGGGCTCGCCGGGGTGATCGTCGCGCCGGGGCCCGACCTCGTCCACCTCACCGGCTACCGCCCGGTGAGCACGGAGCGCCTCACCCTCCTCGTGCTGCGGGCCGGCCACGATCCCGTGCTGGTCGTCCCGACCTTGGAGGCCCCCGACGCGGCCGCCGCGACCGGGGCGCCCGCCCTGACCCTGCGGGACTGGACCGACGGCAAGGACCCGTACGCGGTGACCGCTCCGCTGCTGGACGCCCAGGGCCGCTTCGGCGTCAGCGACAACGCCTGGGCGATGCATCTGCTCGGCCTCCAGCGGGAGTTGCCCGGTACCTCCTACACCGCGCTCACCGAAGCGCTTCCGATGCTCCGCGCGGTGAAGGACGCCGCCGAGCTGGAACGGCTCACCGCCGCGGGGGCCGCCGCCGACGCCACGTACGAGGAAATCCTCAAGGTGCGCTTCTCCGGCCGCCGGGAGGTCGACCTGGCCACCGATCTGGCCGCGCTGCTGCGGGAGTTCGGGCACTCCCAGGTGGACTTCACCGTCGTCGGATCCGGCCCCAACGGGGCCAACCCGCACCACGAGGCGGGTGAACGCACCATCGAGCGCGGCGACATGGTCGTCCTCGACTTCGGCGGCCTGAAGCACGGTTACGGCTCCGACACCTCCCGTACGGTCCATGTCGGGGAGCCCACCGCCGAGGAGCAGCGGGTCCACGACATCGTCCGCGAGGCCCAGAAGGCGGGCTGCGCCGCCGTCCGGCCGGGCGTCGCCTGCCAGGAGATCGACCGGGCCGCCCGCGCGGTGATCACCGAGTTCGGCTACGGCGACCGGTTCATCCACCGCACCGGCCACGGCATCGGCGTCACCACCCACGAGCCGCCCTACATGATCGAGGGCGAGGAGCAGCCGCTCGTCCCCGGAATGTGCTTCTCCGTGGAGCCGGGCATCTACCTCCCGGGCCGCTTCGGCGTCCGGATCGAGGACATCGTGGCGGTGACCGAGGACGGCGGGCGGCGGCTCAACGCCACCGCCCGTGAACTCGCCGTCGTGGAGTAGGAGTAGGAGTCGGAGCAGGAGCAGGGGTGCGGACGCGGACGCGGGAGTTCAGTCGTCCGCCAGCACCACGCACGACTCCGGCGGCAGGTGCAGCACCCCGTCCGCCCCCGGCGCCTCCACCGGCTCCCAGGCGGCCAGTACCCGCCCGCCCACGCGCCGGTGGCGGCCCGAACCCAGCGGAATGGCGGCCGGCTTGTCCGCCAGGTTCACCGCGATCCGCAGATCACCCCTGCGGTACGCCAGCCAGCGCGCGTCCTCGTCGAACGCGGTCTTCACCGATGCCAGGTCGGGGTCGTGGAGGTCGGGCAACGTCCGCCGCAGCGCGATGAGTTCGCGGTACCAGGCGAGCAGCCGTGCGTGCGGTTCGCGCTCCGGCTCGGCCCAGTCGAGGCAGGAACGGTCCCGGGTCGCCGGGTCCTGCGGGTCGGGGATCTCCTCCTCCGCCCAGCCGTGCTCCCCGAACTCCCGCCGCCTGCCGTTGCGTACGGCCTCGGCCAGCTCCGGGTCCGTGTGGTCGGTGAAGAACTGCCACGGGGTGCGCGCCCCCCACTCCTCGCCCATGAACAGCATCGGGATGAACGGACCCGTCAGCACCAGAGCCGCCGCGCACGCCTGGAGGCCGGGGGAGAGGGAGGCGGCCAGCCGGTCGCCCAGCGCGCGGTTGCCGATCTGGTCGTGCGTCTGCGCGTATCCGACGAACCGGTGCGCCGGGCTGCGCGTCACGTCGACCGGGCGGCCGTGCGTACGGCCCCGGAAGCTGGACCATGTCCCGTTGTGGAAGAAAGCCGACGTCACCGTCTTCGCGAGGGCGGCCAGCGGGGCCCGGGCGAAGTCGGCGTAGTAGCCCTGCGACTCGCCGGTCAGCGCGGTGTGCAGGGCGTGGTGGAAGTCGTCGTTCCACTGGGCGTGCAGGCCCAGGCCGCCCGCCGTGCGCGGGGCCGTGGTGCGCGGATCGCAGAGATCGGACTCGGCGATCAGCCCGAGCGGCCGGCCCACCTCGACGGAGAGCGCGTCGACCGCCGCCGACAGCTCCTCCAGGAAGGTGAGCGCCCGGGTGTCGGCGAGCGCGTGCACCGCGTCCAGGCGCAGCCCGTCCAGCCGGTAGTCGCGCAGCCAGGCCAGCGCGCTGCCCAGCAGGAACGCCCGCACCTCGTCCGAGCCCGGCGCGTCCAGATTGACCGCCGCGCCCCACGGGGTGTGGTGGGTGTCGGTGAAGTACGGGCCGAAGGCGGGCAGGTAGTTGCCGGAGGGGCCCAGGTGGTTGTGGACGACGTCCAGGACCACCCCGAGCCCCAGCCCGTGCGCCGTGTCGACAAAGCGCTTCAGCCCCTCGGGCCCGCCGTACGGCTCGTGCACCGCCCACAGCGAGACGCCCTCGTACCCCCAGCCGTTGACGCCCGGGAACGGGCAGAGGGGCATCAGCGACACATGGGTGACACCCAGCTCCGCCAGATGGCCCAGCCGGGCCGCCGCCGCGTCGAACGTGCCCTCCGGGGTGTACGTCCCCACGTGCAGCTCGTAGAGCACGGCCCGGTTCAGCCGCCGCCCCGCCCATCCGTTGCGCCAGGCGTACGCCTCCTGGTCGACGACCGCGCTCGGCCCGTCGGGCCCGTCCGGCTGACGCCGCGAGCGGGGGTCCGGCAGCAGCGGCCCGTCGTCCACCCGGAAGCCGTACCGGTCCCCGTCCCCGGCCTTCGCCTCGGCCGTCCACCACCCCTCGCGCTCCGCGTCGCGCTCCATCGGGGAGCGGACGTCCGCCGCCTCCAGCACGACCGAGTCAGCCTCGGGGGCCCACACCTCGAACTGCATCCACCACTCCTCGTCCCTGGGCGGGGCGCGCGGCCGCCCGGGGGCCGGGCTCCACGGTCCACGCGACGGACTCTGTTGCCGCCCGCCACCGGCGATTAAGGTCTGGTCCTGATCATTGCCCGGCGAGGCGCCCGCTCATACGGATTCCCACGTACGGCTGCTGGAGGCCGCCATGACCCTGCCGATCTTCCCGCCCGGCTTCCTCTGGGGAGCCTCCGCCTCCGCCTTCCAGACCGAGGGGGCGGTGGACGAGGACGGCAAGGGCCCCTCCGGCTGGGACGCCTTCGCCGCGTTCCCCGGCCGGATCAAGGACGGCACCGACACCACCCGGGGCACCGGCTTCCTCGCCCGCTACCGCGAGGACGTCGCCCTGCTGGCCGGGCTCGGCGCCGACGCCTTCCGGTTCTCCGTCAGCTGGCCCCGCGTGGTGCCCGGCGGAAGCGGAGCCGTCAACGCCGACGGGCTCGATTTCTACGACCGGCTCGTCGACGAGCTGTGCGCCCACGGCATCACCCCCGCCCCGACCCTCTACCACTGGGACACCCCGCTCCCGCTGGAGGAGGCGGGCGGCTGGCTCGACCGCGACACCGCCCACCGCTTCGCCGAGTACGCGGGCATCGTCGCCGAACGCCTCGCCGACCGCGTCCCCATGTGGATCACGATCAACGAACCCGCCGAGGTCACGTTGCTCGGGTACGCGCTCGGCGAGCACGCCCCCGGTCGCACCCTGCTCTTCGACGCCCTGCCCGCCGCCCATCACCAGCTCCTCGCCCACGGCCTCGCCGTCCGAGCCCTGCGCGCGGCGGGCGCCGACAACATCGGGGCCGCCTTCTCGCACGCCCCGGTCTGGACGGCCGGCAACTCCGACGAGGACCGCTTCGGCGCGGAGCTGTACGACACCCTCACCAACTGGCTCTTCGCCGACCCCGTCCTCACCGGCCGCTACCCGGACGAGAACCTCGCCGCCCTGATGCCCGGCCCGGTCGCCGACGACCTGAAGGTCATCTCCACCCCGCTCGACTGGTACGGCGTCAACTACTACAACCCGACCCTCGTCGGCGCACCCCGCCCGGAGGCCCTGGAGACTTTCTCCGGCTTCACGATGCCCACCGAACTCCCCTTCGGGATACGGGAGATCGAGGGGTACGAGAAGACCGGCTTCGGCTGGCCCGTCGTCCCCGAGGGCCTCACCGAGATCGTCACCGCCCTGCACACCCGCTACGGCGACCGCCTCCCGCCGCTGTACATCACCGAGAACGGCTGCGCCCTGGAGGAACCCCACGCCGACGACCGCCGCATCGCCTACCTGGAGAGCCACCTCACCGCCCTGCGCGCGGCGATGGACGCCGGGGTGGACGTACGCGGCTACTTCACCTGGTCGCTCACCGACAACGTGGAGTGGACGGAGGGGGCCTCGCAGCGGTTCGGCCTGGTCCACATCGACTACGAGACCCTGACCCGTACGCCCAAACAGTCCTACGCCTGGTACCGCGACCTGATCCGCGCACAGAAGACACAGAAGCGGAACCCGGCGGTCGAAGGGGCTTACGCGGCACCGCCCGAATGATCAATACTCCCGCCATGGTCGCTTCATGGTGGTCCCGGGCCCGGCTGGGGATCTTCGTTCACTGGACACCCGCATCCGTTCCCGGCTGGGCCCCGCCCTACGTCCCTGCCGCCGAACTCCCGGCGGCGGGCCGGCGTACGCCGCTGGGCTGGACCTCGTACGCGGAGTGGTACGAGAACGGGCTCCGCTTCCCCGGCTCCCCGGTCGCCGCCCACCACCGCGCCACCTACGGGAAGCGCCCCTACACGGACTTCGGCCACGACTTCGAGGACGGGCTCGCCACCTGGGATCCGGCCGCCTGGGCCCGCACCTTCCGGGAGGCGGGGGCCGGGTACGCGGTCCTCGTCACCAAGCACCACGACGGGTTCTGCCTCTGGCCCTCCGAGACGCAGAACCCGCACCGCACCGGCTGGCACACCACCCGGGACGTGGTCGGCGAGTTCGCCGAAGCCGTACGGGCCGAGGGCCTGCGCTTCGGCGTCTACTACTCCGGCGGACTCGACTGGACCTTCGACGACCGGCCCATCGGCACCGCCGCCGACATGTTCTCCGCCGTCCCGCGCGGGAAGTACCCCGCCTACGCCGACGCGCAGTTGCGAGAGCTGATCCGCCGATACCGCCCCGACATCCTCTGGAACGACATCGCCTGGCCCGCCGCCGCCGACGAGATCCGCTCGCTGGTCGACTTCTACCGCTTCACCGTCCCGCACGGCGTCGTCAACGACCGGCTGCTGCCCTACGCACCGCACTGGCGGGGCCTGACCCTGCCGGGCGCGAAGGCCCTCTACAACTGGTGGGACCGCCGGACGGTGGCGCAGGGCGAGGGCTTCGTCCCGCGCACACCGCCCGTCTTCGACTTCCGCACCCCGGAGTACGCCCGCTACGAGGGCTCCGACCCGTACGAGATCACCCGGGGCGTCGACCACAGCTTCGGCTACAACCGCAACTCCGGCCCGGACGCCTTCATCGACCGCGCGACGCTGACCTCACTGGTCCGCGACACGGCCGCCGACGGCGGGAACGTGCTGCTCAACGTGGGGCCGCGCGGCGAGGACGCGACGATTTCCGCCGAGCAGCGGCTCCGCCTGGAGTGGCTGGCCGAGGAGGCCGGGGCCCTCACGCCAGATGGATCCACTCCTGGGTGATGGGGTACCCGGCACGGGCGAACGCGGCGGCCATCGGCGCGTTCCCCTGGTCCGTCGCCCCCGCGACGAACTCGGCGCCCTGCTCGACCAGGAAGCGCGTGCACTCCACGAGCAGGTCGTAGCCGTACCCGTGCCCGCGCGCCTCGGGAACGACCCCGATGAAGCCGACGCAGGGGCCCGACGGGTTGTGGGCGGGCACCTGGATGCCCGCCACCTCGCCGTCCGGGGTGTACGCGAGCCGCCACCACTCCCTCGGCGAGGGGCACCAGTGGAAGAAGTCCAACTCCTCCTGGGCCGCCGCCTCCAGGCCGCCGGGGCCCTCGATGGCCTTGCGGGCGTGGGCGTCCAGCGTGGCCGAGTGGACCCGGCGCAGTACGTCGAGGATGACCGCGTCGTCCGGCTCCGCGCGGTAGGTCAGCCGGCCCGTCCGCTCGGGGAGCGGGCAGCCGGGGGTCCACCGGTAGCGGTAGCGCTCGACCAGCGGCTTCATACCGGCCGCCGTCGCGGCGGCGACCCGCTCCTCGACGGCGGCCCGCACCGCCGGGTCGTCCCGCCATCCGGCGGGCGCGATCAGCTCGTACTCCTTGTCGAACGGGGCGCGGCGCAGGAGTTCGGCGCCCGCCTCCGCCTCCCCGTCCGCGAAGTCGAACCAGTTGAGCACGACGGGCTCGGTGTCGTCGGGCCCTGACCACCAGGCGGCCCTGGCGATCACGGTGTCCCCGCGCAGGGCGACCCAGGACCACTCGGGGCGGTACTCGCCGCCGTCGGCCGTCGAGGTGTAGCGGTGGCCGAAGGCGGCCCGGCCGACGTGGGGGCTGTCCTGGAACGTGGTGAAGAGTGCGGCGTCGCTCGGCGTGAGCGCGCGGATGACCGGATCGGTCATGAAGGTGTCCTCCGGGACGGAAAGCTCGCGTTCCCGGTCAGACGAGGTCCGACACCGCCCGGCGGACGGGGCGGGAGCGCGAGAAAGATGTACTGCGGGTGGTGGTGCGGCTGTTCGCGCGCATGTCTCTCGCCTCCTTCCACGACGGGCGTCGGATGTCGGGGCCGACCGTAGCCGCCGCCGGTGCCCGCCGTCCACCGAATATCCGGGAAGCCGTTCCGGACGCGCTCCAGCCCTGGTCCCAGCCCTGGTCCAGCCCTGGTCCAGCCCGTGGTTCTAGCCCTCACCCTTCTCCGCGTCCCAGGCCATGGTGAACGCCCGCTCGAAGTTGACGTACCCGAGCCGCTCGAAGGACTTCGCCATCGGTACGTTGCCGAGGTCGGTCGCCGCCCGGATCCGCTCCACGCCCTCGGCCGCCAGCACCCGGGTGCCCTCGGCGAGGAGGTCGTCGATGTACCCGTGGCCGCGCAGGTCGGGCAGCACCCCGATGTACGCGATGATCGGGTGGTAGTTGTTGCGAGCCGGGACGACGAACCCGACCGGCTCACCGGTGGGCAGTTCGGCGATCCGCCACCAGGCCATCGGGGCCGCGTACTCCGCCAGCTCCTCGTCGTAGTGCTTCTCGGCCGCCGCGCGGGCGTCGAGCCCGGACGCCAGGTCCTCCTGCCCGTGGGCGTCGAGGGTGCCCTCCATGACCGGCGTCATCAGCGCGAGGAGATCCTCCCGGCCGGTGACCGGCCGGAACGCCAGCCGGCCGGAGTCCCCGGGCACCGGCGTACCGGCCCGCCACTCCAGCCGCAGTCCCCGGGCACCGGCGTACCGGCCCGCCACTCCAGCCGGAGCCGCTCCACCAGCATCCGCGCCCCGGTCGCCTCCATCGCCGCGATCCGGGCCCCGGCGACATCCCGGGCCACCGGGTCCTCGCGCCAGTCCGGCGGGACGAACCGCCCGTACTCCGGCCGCCGCGCACCGGCCGGCAGCACGGCCGCCGTCGCGGTCTCCAGCAGCCGGACGCCGATCGCGATCCGCTCCGGGGCGGGCAGCGTGTCGTACAGGTCGAAGAAGTCCAGCGCCAGCAGCTCGCCGCCCGGTGCGTTCGTCCACCAGGCGACCCTGGCGACGACCCGCTAGTCCTCCAGGGCGACCCACATCCACTCCGGGCGGCGGCGTCCGGTGGCGAGGTCGTCGGCCAGCTCATGGTCGAGTACGTACGAAAGACGGCAGAACAGGTCGAGTTCGCCGGATCCGGCCAGCGGACGGTTCGTCAGGCGGGATGGCGCGGAGGGCACACGGTCTCCTCGTGATCAGTGAGCCGCAGACGTCAGCAAGGCGGCCCGCGCGGCAGCTGCGCAGGTCAGCGCGGGGGGCATCACGGCCTCGCTGGACACTCCGGGCCCCTCGGCCCGACAATCGTCCACGTGACGTCCTCCTTCGAGTTCCCCCCGAGTCCCGCGCGGCTGTCGGACGCCCAGCGCGACCGGGTCCTCGGCGTGCTCAGAGACGGTGCCGCGCAGGGCAAGCTGTCGCACGACACGTTCATGCGGCGCATGGAACTCGCCCTCGTCGCCCGGCGGCCCGAGGAGCTGGCGGCGCTCACCTCCGACCTGGACGACGGCGGCCGCTGGTCCCAGGGCCTGGTCCGCGCGGTGGGCGGGATCTCCGCCTTTCCCGGGCGGCTGCGCCGCGCCTGGCAGACCGAGCGGCTCCCCAAGCTGCTGCTGCCCGCCCCCGGGCCGTATCCGCTGCTCATCGGCCGCGACCCGGCCAACGGGCTGCGCCTCAACCACGAGACGGTCTCCCGGCTGCACGCCGAACTCCACGCGCTGAACGGCCGCTGGGTGCTGCGCGACCTGGGCTCCACCAACGGCACCTGCGTCAACGGCCAGCGGCTCGTCGGCTCCATCCCGGTGCGGGACGGCGACCAGGTGAGCTTCGGCCGGATGAGCTTCCGCCTCACCGCCCCGGACCGTCTTCCGGCGCAGACGCCCCGGCCGCAGGACCGGCTGCCCGAACTGCCGTCGCCCGTGCCCCGGCCGTCGGCCGCCGCGCCGGCCCAGCTTCCGCCGGGCGTTCCTGAGGCACCGTCGAACGGGCCCGACCGGCCGCAGCACGGCTCCGACCGGCCGCAGCACGGCCCTGCCCTCCCGCCCGGCTGAGCCCGCGCCGGGGCGTCGGGACGCCGGGCCCGCGCCCGGCCCCGGGTGTCAGTGCTGCTGGTGCAGTCCACGTCCGGCCAGCGTCAGGAACGCCTCGCCGACCGCCCTCTCCCACCAGATCAAGGCGCTGGAGCGGAACGTCGGCGGCGAGTTGCTGGAACGGCTGCCGCGCGGCGTCCTGCTCACCCCCATGGGCCGGGCCTTCCTCCCGCACGCCGAGCGCTCCGTCCGCAGCGCCGCCCAGGCCCGCCGGGCGGCCCGGGCCGCCGCCGGTGCGGAAGGGCGGCGGACTCCACATCGCCACCGTGCACTCGGTGGCCGTCGGCATCCTCCCCGACGTCTTCGCGCACTGGCGGCGCGCCCATCCTGGCGTCGGCCTCGTCCTCCACGAGTACGCCAGCACCGATGCCCTGGAGGACCAGGTGGAACGCGGCATCGCCGACCTGGCCGTGGGGCCGCTGCCGACGCGGTGGACCGGGCCCGTCGTTCCGGTGGGGGAGGAGGAGATCGTCCTCGTCGTCCCGTTCGACGACCCGCTCGCCGGGCGTTCCTCGGTCGCTCTCCACGAGCTGGCCGACCGGTCGTGGGTACGGTGCGCCATGGAGCCGGTCATCGAGGGCCGCCCCTTCCTGGAAGGGGTCTGCGAGGCGGCGGGCTTCGCGCCCCGTACGGCGGCGTGGACCGAGCACACCTCGACCGCCGTGCGGATGGCCGCGGCCGGCGTCGGCGTGTCCACGGCCCCGGCCCACCTCGTCGGGGGCGCGATCGGCGAGGACTGCGCGGTGCTCGGCGTCGACCCGCCCTGGCTCCGTCCGCTGGGCGTGTTCTCCCGGGTCGCGCTGACCGGGGCGGCGGCGGCCTTCACGGAGCTGCTCGGCGCCCTGCCCACCGCCGGGCTCCGCCCTCTGCGCCCCGGCGCACTCTCACCCGAACGGCCGTACGCCGACTGCGGGGCGGCCCCGTCGGTGGTCCGCTGAGAGGACGCGCGCCGACCGCCGGCGCACCGACTCCAGGGGGCGCGGGATGCCGGTCGACCGCCCCGACGCGCTGCCCGCCGCCCGTCGCCCGCACCGGCTCGCGGGCGGCCGGCCGGGACTCCTGGCCCCGGGGGCCACCACGGACCCGTACCGGCTGCGCCTCTACCGCCTGCTGCGCACTGACTACCCCCTCGGCTACGACCCGGACCTCGGCGCCTGGCTGCTGAGCCGGTATGTGGATGTGGCCCTGGCTCTCACGGACCCCCGGTTCACCGGCTACCCGCACGACGGGGCCCCGCGCGGCCGGGCCCCCGTCCCGCTCGGCCTCTGCCGGGGCAGCCTGGTCTGCGGCCCGCCCGCCGTGCCGTGGCGCACCGTGGAGCCCGCCGTCGAGCGGACCGCGTACGTCCTGGCCCGCCGGATCGCCGGGCGCGAGCGGGCGGACCTGGTCGCCGACTTCTGCCGCTGGCTGCCCGCCGGGGCCGCCGCCCCGGCGGCCGGGCTCTCCTACCCGGACCTGACCACCCCGCCCCGAGCCGCCCGCCGGCGGCTTACCGGCGGCGGAGCCGACGACTGCGCCGGGCCCACCGCGCTCCGCGAGCACGCCCTCGCCTCGTTCCTTGCGAACATGCTGGACGACCCCGACCTGCTGGCCGCCGCGAGGGCCGTCGCGGCGGCCGGAGAAGCGGCCGGGAAAACAGCGGGCGAAGGAACTGCCGGAGAGGCGGGCGGGGGATCGGCGGGCGAAGGAACCGCCGGAGAAACGGGCGGGGAGGGTTCCGGGACGACGCTGCTCGGGCGGGCCTGGGCCGAGACGCTGCGCCGCGACCCGCCCGTCCAGATCGTGCTGCGCCGCACCCGTACCGAGGTGACCGTCAGCGGCGGCACGCTCCCCGCCGACGCACCCGTCGCCTGCCTCATCGGCGCGGCGGGCCGCGACCCGGCCCGGTTCGCCGCACCCGACCGGTTCGACCCGCTGCGCGCCGACGCCGACCCGCTGCTCATCGGCCCGGCGGGCTGCCCCGCCGCCCTCCTCGGCAGGTTGGAGGCCGAATACGGCCTGCACGCCCTGCTGACGGCGATGCCCGGCATCCGCTGGGCCGAGGGCTTCCGCCCGGTGGCGGGCGGCCTGCTCACCCGCGGCCCGCGCGCCCTGCTCGTACGCCCGTCCTGACGACGGGAGCCGGGGCCGGACGCGCCCGCCGGGGAGACGCCCCCGGGCCCCCTCAGCCCCGCACCCGCCGCAGCAGCGCCACCGGCCGCTCGGCGAACAGTTCGCCCGCCGCCACCGCGCCGCCCGTGAACTCCCGTCCCGGCGAAGCCGACAGCAGGTCCCGCCAAGGGCCCCCGTCCGGCAGTTCCAGCGCCGTGTCCCGCCAGCCCCCGCCCTCGGCCAGCCGCAGCGAAAGGCGGGTCACCGCCGTGACCACCTCGCCCGACCGGCAGAACGCCAGCAGATGCGGGGCGGCCCCACCGGTCGCCGTCAGCGGCTGGTACGTCCCCGACTCCCCGAACACGTCCGGCAGGTCACGGCGCAGCCCCAGCGCGGTCGCCGTCAGCGCCTGCTTCTCGTCCGGGACCTCGGGCCGCCGGAACGGCCGCCGGTTGTCCGGGTCGACCAGGGCCAGGTACTCGCTCTCTGTGCCCTGATAGAGATCCGGCACCCCCGGCATCGTCAGCTGCACCAGCGCCGTACCCAGCACCTGGGCCCGTACGTGCGGGGCGAGCGCGTCCGCGAACTCGGCCACCAGCTGCCGGGTCACGCCCGCCCCGCTGCCCGGGCCGGCGGCGACGAACGCCGACACCGCCCGCTCGTACGCCGGGTCCGGCTCCGTCCAACTGGTGAACAGGCCCGCCTCGCGCACCGCTTTCAGCAGCGCCGGCTCCAGCCGCCCGCCCAGCTCGTCGGCCGGCAGCTCCGCGCAGCCGTACGCCGACTGCCAGGCCGCCCAAGCAAGTTGAGGATCCGGGGCGGCGACCGGCGTCGCCGCCGTCAGTTCCGTCATCAGCGCCGCCCACCGCTCCGGGCACTGCGACAGCACCGCGATTCGGGCCCGCACGTCCGCGCTGCGCTTGGTGTCGTGCGTGGTCAGGACCGTGCCCGTGGCGGGCCAGTCACGAGCGATCCGGGCGGCGAACGCGTGGAACTCCTCCGGCGACACGGTGGGCTGCCCCGGATCGCCGCCCACCTCGGTGGCCGAGAGCAGCGGGACGTACCGGTAGAACGCCGTGTCCTCCGCCGACTTGGCATGCAACGCGGACGCGGTCTGCGCGAACCGGGCGCAGAACGCGGCCTGTTCCTCCCCGCCACCGAGCCGCCCGAGCGCCAGATCCCGTACGACATCGACGGCCGCCGCCTCCTCCGGCACGGAGAACACCGCCTTCGCGTCCCGTACCGCCTCGTCGGTCAGCGTCTCCTCGGCGGTCCGGGTCGGCGGCTCACCCGCCGTGACGTACGGTCGGTAGACCGGGATACGGACCAGCAGCTCACGGAGCGCGGTCCGCAGCGCCCACGGGGCGTGGTCGCGCAGCGCCGGGTCGCGCTCGCAGATCCCGGCCGCGAGCCGGGTCAGCCAGGCCGTCTCGGCGGCCAGTTCGTGCGTCGCCACCCGGTACGCGGCTCGGCGCACCGTCGCACTCCAGTCGCCGCCCCGGTCGCCGGGCGGTGCCGCGAACTCCCGGTAGCGGTCCAGCAGTTCCGCCGTGCCGGACGGGTCGGTGAACAGCCCGTCGATCCGGTGCAGGGCGTCGTACCCGGTGGTGCCCGCGACCGCCCAGTCCGCCGGGAGGTGCTCGTCGCCGGTGAGGATCTTCTCCACCACCGTCCAGCGGCCGCCGGTGGCCTCGTTGAGCTGTTCCAGATAGGCGGCGGGGGCGGCGAGACCGTCCGGGTGGTCGATGCGGAGCCCGTCCAGGACGCCGTCGCGGAGCAGTTCGAGGACCTTGGCATGAGTGTCCTCGAAAACCTCCGGGTGCTCGACGCGGACCCCGATCAGCTCCGAAACGGTGAAGAACCGCCGGTAGTTCAGCTCGGTGCGGGCCAGCCGCCACCAGCCGAGCCGGTAGTGCTGGACCTCCAGCAGCTGAGGCAGCGGGAGGTCCGCCGTGCCGACCCGCAGCGGGAACTCCAGATCGTGGTAGCGCAGCACGTCCCCGTCCACGGCCAGGTGCTCCAGCTCCTGGCCGAGCGGCCCGGCGAGGACCGGCAGCAGCACCTTCTCGCCGCCCGCCGCCCAGTCGATGTCGAACCAGCGGGCGTACGGGGAGGCCGGGCCCTCGCGCAGGACCTCCCAGAGCCGGCGGTTGTGCCGGGGCGAGGCGGCCATGTGGTTGGGCACGATGTCCAGGACCAGCCCGAGCCCGTGCTCGCGGGCGGCCGAGGCGAGCGAGCGCAGCCCCTCCTCACCGCCCAGCTCCGCCCGGACCCGGCTGTGGTCGACCACGTCGTAACCGTGGGTGGAGCCGGGGACCGCCTCCAGGACGGGGGAGAGGTGCAGGTGCGAGACACCGAGCGCGGCGAGATAGGGCACGGCCTTCTCGGCGGCGGCGAACGGGAAGTCGGGCTGGAGCTGAAGCCGGTACGTGGCGGAGGGCGTCATGGACTCCTACGTACCCCGCCCGGGGCGAACCGTGTCACCCCGGGCGGAACCTCACCCCGGCCATTGCGTCCGCCGGGCCTCAGGCGGGCCGCTTCAGCACCGTCAGGCTGCGCCCGATCAGCGTGACGTGCTCGCCCTCGGCGACCTTCGGCCCGGTCCCCGGCGGAACCCCGTCCGGCCGCGCGGTGTCCACGACGACCTGCCACTGCTCGCCGTGGTCGACCGGGACGGCGAACTCCAGCGTCTCGGCGCTCGCGTTGAACATCAGCAGGAACGAGTCGTCGGAGATCCGCTCGCCGCGCGGCCCCGGCTCCGAGATCGCGTGCCCGTTCAGGAACACGGTCATCGCCTTCGCGTGCGCCGCCTGCCAGTCCTGCTGGGTCATCTCCTCGCCCTCGGGGGTGAACCAGGCGATGTCGGAGAGCTCGTCGTGCGTGCCCTCCATCGGCCGCCCGTGGAAGAAGCGGCGGCGCCGGAAGACCGGGTGGTCGCGGCGCAGCCACACCATCGCCCGGGTGAACTCCAGCAGGGTGGAGGCGGGGGCGTCCGCCGGGTCGTCCGGGTCGGGCCAGTGCACCCAGGCCAGCTCGTTGTCCTGGCAGTAGGCGTTGTTGTTGCCCTTCTGCGTACGGGCGAACTCGTCGCCGTGGCTCAGCATCGGCACGCCCTGCGACAGCATCAGTGTGGCGATGAAGTTCCGCATCTGGCGGGCCCGCAGCTCCAGGACCTCCGGATCGTCCGTCTCGCCCTCGGCGCCGCAGTTCCAGGAGCGGTTGTGGCTCTCGCCGTCCCGGTTGTCCTCCCCGTTGGCGTCGTTGCGCTTCTCGTTGTACGAGACCATGTCGTGCAGCGTGAAGCCGTCGTGGCAGGTGGTGAAGTTGATCGAGGCGAGCGGCCGGCGGCCGTCGTCCTGGTAGAGGTCGGAGGAGCCGGTGAGGCGCCCGGCGAACTCCGCCAGCGTGCGCGGCTCGCCCCGCCACAGGTCGCGGACCGTGTCGCGGTACTTGCCGTTCCACTCGGTCCACAGCGGCGGGAAGTTGCCCACCTGATAGCCGCCCTCGCCGACGTCCCACGGCTCCGCGATCAGCTTCACCTGGCTGACCACCGGGTCCTGCTGCACCAGGTCGAAGAACGAGGACAGCCGGTCCACCTCGTGGAACTGGCGGGCCAGCGTCGCCGCCAGATCGAAGCGGAAGCCGTCCACATGCATCTCGGTCACCCAGTACCGCAGCGAGTCCATGATCATCTGGAGGACGTGCGGGGACCGCATGAGCAGGGAGTTCCCGGTGCCCGTGGTGTCCATGTAGTAGCGCTGATCGTCGGTCAGCCGGTAGTAGGAGGCGTTGTCGAGGCCGCGGAAGGAGAGCGTGGGTCCGAGGTGGTTGCCCTCGGCGGTGTGGTTGTAGACCACGTCGAGGATGACCTCGATGCCCGCCTGGTGCAGCGCCTTCACCGCCTGCTTGAACTCCAGCACCTGTTCGCCGCGGTCGCCCCAGGAGGCGTACGTGTTGTGCGGGGCGAAGAAGCCGATGGTGTTGTAGCCCCAGTAGTTGGCGAGCCCCATGTCCGCGAGGCGGTGGTCCTGCACGAACTGGTGAACGGGCATCAGCTCGATCGCGGTGACGCCCAGTTCGGTGAGGTGGGCGATGACCTCCGGATGCGCGAGCCCCGCGTACGTACCGCGCAGCTCGGGCGGCAGCCCCGGGTGCAGCATGGTGAGGCCCTTCACATGGGCCTCGTAGATGACGGTCCGGTGGTAGTCCGTACGGGGGCGGCGGTCGTCGCCCCAGTCGAAGTACGGGTTGACCACCACCGAGCTCATGGTGTGCGGGGCGGAGTCGAGGTCGTTGCGGGCGTCCGGCTTCCCGAAGGGGTAGCCGTACACCGCCTCGCCCCAGTCGATCTTCCCGGCGACCGCACGGGCGTACGGGTCCAGCAGCAGCTTCGCGGAGTTGCACCGCGACCCGTGCTGGGGCTCGTAGGGTCCGTGCACCCGGAAGCCGTACCGCTGACCCGGCATCACCCCGGGCAGATAGGCGTGGCGCACGAAGGCGTCGGTCTCCCGGAGCTCCACCGCCGTCTCCGAACCGTCGTCGTGCAACAGGCACAACTCGATGCGGTCGGCGGCCTCCGAGAAGACCGCGAAGTTGGTCCCGGCGCCGTCGTACGTGGCGCCGAGCGGATAAGCGTGTCCCGGCCAGACCTGCATGATGAAGACTCTTCCACTTCTGATCCGGGTGCGGTGGCTTTCCTCGGCCCGATACTCCTCGAATACTTCCCGAATCTTCCCCGAAAACCGGGTTCTCACCTAGGACGTCGCGCGGTGCGGCCGCATCCGGTCGCCCGGTCCCGGCCACAGCGGTCAACTTCGGACACTCCCGTGCCGCCCCGGACGTGCTTCCGGGCCCCGTCACCCGGCGGGCGTCCGGTTCCCGCTCCGGAGCAGGGGCCCAATCACTATGAATCCGCTCACTCCACCCGATCTCGCCGCAAGGAACAAGCCGTACCTTCACAGGAGTTGAGAAAGTCGCGTGCGCATCGGGCTGCGTCGGATCACGCTCCCGGAGTACCCTTCCTTGATCGTTGGGTGGGGGAGTGGAAGGCGGTACGCGGGTGAGCTCGGGAGGGTTCGAGCTACCCCCAGGTGACGCAGGTCACGAGGGGGAATCGACCGATGCCCCGCCCGGGGCGGTGTCCCTCGCGCAGCCCATGGAGATAGGCGCCGAACTGGACTGGGGCTCGGAGGCCTGGGGCGAGGTACGCACCCGCGCCCAGCGGGCCGGGCGGGCCTATATCTGGCTGAATCTGGTCGAACAACGCCTACGGGCCGTCGTCGCCGCCGTGCTCCGGCCGATCTACGAGCCGGTGCACGGCGAGGAGTGGGTGGTGGCCGCGGCCGGGCCGGCCGGGCAGGAGTGGGTGCAGCGTGCCGTCGCCGTACGCGAGGTCTCGCGCCGCAAGGGCTATCTGCTCGACCCGGCCGACGACAACGTCCTCAGCTTCCTCACGCTCCCGCAGCTGCGGGAGCTGATGGTCCAGCACTGGCCGTGCTTCGAGCCGTACTTCGACGACCGGCGCGATGTCGAGCTGGCCCTCGACGAGCTGGAGGTCGCGCGGAACGTCGTCTCCCGCAACCGCGCCCTGAACGAGGCGGTCCTCGCCCAGGCGGAGCGCGCCTCCGCCCGGCTCCTGGACATCCTCGGCGGCGGGGCGGGGGCGCCGTCCGCCGACCGGTTGCCGGTGGACGCGGTGGAGGAGCTGGTCGGCGACCGGTACGCGGACGTGGTCTCCGTCCACCCCGACCGGGTCCGGCTCCAGCGCCAGCTGCCCGCCGAGGACCTGTTCGGCGGGGCGCGGCGGCTCGACGCCATCGGCATAGGCCTCAACCTGCTCGTCCAGAACTTCTCCGGCCGCCGGCTCGTGCGGCTCGCCGAGTCTGGCTGCCGGGTCCGGCTGCTGTTCATCAACCCGGCCAGCAGCGCGGTGCGGCGCAGGGAGCGGGAACTCGGCCTCAAGAAGGGCGAGCTGAGCCGCTCGGTGGAGATGAACATCCTCCACATGCGCCGCGTCCGCTCCAGGCTCCGCGACCCGGGGGCGTTCGAGATCCAGGTCTTCGACGAGACCCCGCGCTTCACCGCCTACCTGGTGGACGGCGACGGCACGGACGCGGTGGGCGTCGTCCAGCCCTATCTGCGGCGGGCCCGCGGCATGGAGGCGCCGGTGCTGGTGCTGCGCGGCGGGGGCAGACGCACGGTGGTGCGGGCGGGCCAGGACAACGAGCACGGTCTCTTCGAGACGTACCGCGAGGAGTTCGAGTCGGTCTGGACGGACTCCCGGCCGGTCTCCTGACCCTCCTGACCCTTCACCGGCGTTGTCAGTGGCCCGTGCGAGGGTGGTCATCACTCGGGGGGAGCACCACGGGGGAGCACCATGAAGGAGGTATCGGGATGAGCTGGCACCAGGGCACACTGGTCGGCTTCGACCTGGAGACGACGGGGACCGACGTCGAGAACGACCGGATCGTCACCGCCGCACTCGTCCGGCTGGACCCGGACGGCACGGTCGCCGAGCAGCGGACCTGGCTACTCGACCCGGGGGTGGTGATACCGGAGCAGGCCTCCGCGATCCACGGCATCGGCACCGACCACGCCCGCAGGCACGGGGCACGGGCCGTCTCCGCGGTCGAGGAGATCGCCCACGCGGTCGGCGAAGTGCTGCGCTCGGGCGTCCCGCTGGTGGTGATGAACGCGCGCTACGACCTCTCGCTGCTGGACCGCGAATGCCGCAGGTACGGGCTGCAGTCGGTCGAGGAGCGGGTCGGCGGAGCACCCTCGCCCGTCATCGACCCGCTGGTGATCGACAAGCACGTCGACAAGTACCGCAAGGGCAAGCGGGCCCTCCAGGCGCTGTGCGACCACTACGGGGTCACGCTCGACGGAGCCCACGACGCGAGCGCCGACGCGGTGGCCGCGGTCCGCGTGGTGCGCCGGATGGGGGAGCGGCACCGGCCCGTCGCCACCCTGCCGCCCCACGAGCTGCACATCCTTCAGGTGCGGGCGGCCGCCGAGCAGTCGGCCTCGCTCCAGGCCTATCTGCGGCGCACCACCGACCCGGCGGCCGTGGTCGAGGCGTCCTGGCCGGTGATCCCGCGCAGCCGCTGAGCCGGTGATCCCGCGCAGCCGCTGAGCCGGTGATCCCGCGTGGCCGGTGAGCCGCACTGCCGCTGAGCTGCGCGGGCGTCGGTCAGTCGGCTTCCGTGGCGGGCCGTCGGGCCGCTCAGAGCTTGCCGAAGATCACTGCACGCCAGGTCCAGGCCGACCGGAGGGCGGTGTTCCGTAGAGGGTCCGTCAGTTGCGCGCTGTCGAGGCTGAAGTCCTCGGTCGCCTCCAGGCGGCCGCTCTCGCCCCGTTGGAGCGTGTACCGGCGCGAGATCGTCCTGCCCCCGCCGCGCCGGTACGTCGCCGACGTCTTCAGCCGCGGAGGATTCCCGACCCGGGTGACCTCCCACTGCTCCTGGACGGCACGCACCTCGGGGACGTCCTCGGCCAGACGCATCCGGATCCGGAGGGCGTGCGTCAGCTGGGACTGGACGAAGACGTGCTGCCAGGCGGGCTCGGCGAACCGCCACTCGGCCACCAGATCGGCGCCGTGCGCCGAGCCGTCGCCGATGACGTAGGGGACATCCGGCCCGTTCAGGGCGAGCAGGGCCTTCCGCAGCTCCTCGGCCGGGCGTCGCGCGACCCCGGCCTCGGGGTGCTTGGTCCCGGTCAGCTTGTCGAAGAATCCCATGGGGGCCACCTATGCGACCGGTCGTTCAGAACGGGTACCAGCGGACCTCGGGATCGTCCTCGCGCAGCGAGGCCACCCGGCGGCGGAATTCGGCGAGCGCCTTCGGGTTGGCCGGGGCGTGCTGGGAGACCCAGGCGCAGCTGGCGGTCTCGCGGGCGCCGCGCAGGACCGCGCATCCCTCCCACTCCCGGACGTCCCAGCCGTACGCGGCGGTGAAGGCGTCGTAGGCCGCCGGGTCGAGGCCGTAGCGGTCGCGGGAGAGGGCGAGGACGACCAGGTCGTGTTCCCGCAGATCGGCGGAGAACGTCTCCAGGTCGACCAGGACCGGCCCGTCCGGCCCGACATGGACGTTGCGCGGGAGGGCGTCGCCGTGGATCGGGCCCCGGGGGAGGTGGGGGACCAGCGCGTCGGCCGCGGCCGCGAAGCCGTCGCGGCGCTCGCGGAGGTAGTCGGCGTCCGCCGGGTCGATCGCGTCCCCCGCCAGGGTCAGCCACCGCTCCACGCCGCCCAGCAGTTCGCGGGGCGGCAGGGCGAAGTCCGCCGGGGCGGGCAGCGCGTGCACCAGGGAGAGCAGCGGTGCGAGGTCGCGCGGCTCGGCGGGCCGTACGGGGTCGGGGAGCCGGCGCCACAACGTCACCGGGTGGCCCTCGACCAGGCGGGCCCCGCCTTCGGCGGCCCGGACGGCCGGGACGCCCGACGCGGCGAGCCAGTCGGCGAGCGCCACCTCCCGCTCGGCCCGCTCCCGCAGCTCGGGGTGGCCGGTGGCGTCCCGCCCGATCTTGACGACCAGGTCGCCGGCCGCGAACACCGCGTTCTCGCCCAGCGCGAGCAGCTCCGCCGCGCCGGGGAACCCGGCGGCCGTCAGCACCTCGCGCGCACGCATCTCGTCCATGGGTGCGATTTTCGCATCCGCGCAGGCCACCTTGACGAACCCACGGCCCGTCAGCACGATGACGGAGGCCTCCCCGGCAGCCAGAACGGGATGAAGTCCACCTCAGGCACATCAGCGAGATACAGGACAGAGGGGTCTTCTTCGTGACATCGGTGACCGCGGCGAAGCGGCCCGGACCGGACGGCCCGCACGGCGGGCGCAGCGGACGGGACGGGCACGGCGGACAGGGAGGGCGGCCGCGAAGGTCCTGGCGGCCCGGGTCCTCGGGGCCGCCGCAGGGCAAGGCGTTCGGGGACGGGGCCGCGTGGTTCCTGGTGCTGCCCGCGCTCATCCCGATCCTGATCCTCAGCGTCGGACCGCTCCTCTACGGCATCGCGCTCGCCTTCACCGACGCCCAGTCAGGCCGGACCCGCTCCACCCAGTGGATCGGCACCCTCAATTTTCAGGACCTGCTGCACGACACCCTGTTCTGGGACTCGTTCCGGATCGGCCTGGTCTGGGCCGTCGGCGTCACCGTCCCGCAGTTCCTCCTGGCACTCGGCCTCGCCCTGCTGCTCAATCAGAACCTGCGGCTGCGCTGGCTGGCCAGGGCGCTGGCGATCGTCCCCTGGGCGATGCCCGAGGTCGTCGTCGGCATCATGTGGCGGCTCGTCTACAACCCGGACGCGGGCATCCTCAACGAGACCATCCGCGACCTCGGACTCGGCGATGGCCGGGACTGGCTGACCGGCCTCGCCACCGCGCTGCCCGCCGTCATCCTCGTCGGCATCTGGGCGGGCATGCCGCAGACCACCGTGGCCCTGCTCGCCGGGCTCCAGAACACCCCGCGCGAACTCCACGAGGCGGCAGCCCTGGACGGCGCGGGCGCCTGGCGCCGGTTCCGTACGGTCACCTGGCCCGCGATCAAGCCCATCGCCCTCGCCATCAGCGCCCTCAACCTGATCTGGAACTTCAATTCCTTCGCTCTCGTCTACGTCCTGACCAGCGGCGGACCCGGCGGCCGGACCCGGCTGCCGATGCTCTTCGCCTACGAGGAGGCCTTCCGCTACGGGCAGTTCGGCTACGCCGCGGCGATGGGCTGTGTGATGGTCGCGGTGATCTCCGTGCTCCTCGCCGTCTACCTCGTCGGCCGGCTCAGGGGAGGCGAGGGCCGATGAGACGAGGACCGATGACACGCGGAGCAGCCAGGCGGGAATCCACCGGGCTGCGCACCGGCCGGGCCGCCCGCACCGGGCAGTACCTGGCCCTCCTTGCGTACCTGGTCTTCCTCGCGTTCCCGTTCGTGTGGCTGATCTCGACCGCCTTCAAACCCGCCCGCGAACTGGGCTCCCTGCACCCCACCTGGATCCCCGAGCACCCCACGCTGGACAACTTCCGCCAGGCCTTCGACGAGCAGCCGCTGCTCCAGGCCGCGGGCAACTCGCTGGTCGCCGCCGTCTCCGCCGCGCTGATCGCCGTCGTCATCGCCACCCCGATGGCCTATGTGATGGCCCGCCACCGGGGCCGCCTCGCCACCGCCGCGACCGGCTGGGTCGTGGTCAGCCAGGCGTTTCCCTTCGTCCTGGTGATCATCCCGCTCTTCCTGATCCTGAAGAACCTCCACCTGATCAACACCCTGTGGGGGCTGATCCTGGTCTACGTCGTCTGGTCGCTGCCCTTCGCGCTGTGGATGCTCGCCGGGTACGTACGTGCCGTGCCCACCGAGCTGGAGGAGGCCGCCGCCGTGGACGGCGCGGGCCGCGTCCGTACCCTCGTCTCGGTCGTCGCCCCGCTGCTCGCCCCCGGCATCGTCGCCACCGCGTTGTTCGCGTTCATCACCGCATGGAACGAGTTCTTCTTCGCGCTCGTCCTGCTCAAGACCCCGGAGAAGCAGACCTTGCCGGTCGTCCTCACCCACTTCCTCGGCGCGGAGGGCGTGGCCGACCTCGGGCCGCTCGCCGCCGCCGCGTTCCTCGCCACGCTCCCCTCCCTCGTCCTGTTCGCCTTCATCCAGCGGCGGATCACCGGCGGGATGACGGCCGGGGCGGTGAAGCACTGATGCGCGCCACTCTCCGGCGGGCGGCCACCGCCGTCGCCGTCCTGGCCCTGCTGCTCACCGGCTGCTCCGGCGGCGGCGGCGACGGGCGGGACGCGGACGGCACGATCCGGCTCCGGTTCCAGTCGCTGGCCTGGCAGAAGGAGTCCGTCGACGCCAACAAGCAGCTGGTGAAGGAGTGGAACGCCGCCCACCCCGACGTCCAGGTGGAGTACGTCCAGGGCAGCTGGGACAGCGTCCACGACCAGCTCCTCACCTCCTTCGAGGGCGGCGAGGCCCCCGACATCATCCACGACGCCTCCGACGACCTGGCCGACTTCGCGTACGGGGGCTACCTCGCCGACCTGCGCCCCCTCCTGCCCACCCGGCTCAAGGCCGACATCCCCGAACGGTCCTGGCGCACCACCACGTTCGGCGAGGGCGTCCACGGGGTGCCCTTCCTCCAGGAGCCCCGCGTCCTGATCGCCAACACGAAACTGCTGAAGGCGTCAGGGGCGCGCATCCCGACCCCGGAGCGCCCCTGGAGCTGGGAGGAGTTCCGCCAGGTGACGAAGGAGCTGTCGGGCAAGGGGCGGTACGGCATCGCCTGGCCGCTCAAGGAGCCGGTCTCCGTCACCCTCAATCTGGGCCTGTCCGGCGGCGGGCAGCTCTTCCACCGCGACGGTGAGGGCAAGGCGGTCCTGCGCTTCGAACCCGGCGACGGCGTGGTCACCGGCACCATCCGCGACCAGGTCAACACCGACGGCAGCGCGGCCCGCAGCGCCCTGGGCATGGGCGGGTCGGACGCGCTGCCCGGGTTCTTCGGCGGCAAGTACGCGATGCTGCCGCTCGGGTTCTCGTACCGCCAGCAGATCATCCAGCAGGCCCCCGAGGGGTTCGACTGGACGGTCCTGCCGATGCCCGCGGGCGCGGGCGGCGCGGTCCAGGGCGTCAGCCCGCAGACGCTGTCGGTCGCGGAGGAGAGCCCGCACAAGGAGGAGGCCGTCGCGTTCATCGACTTCCTGCTGCGCCCGCCGAACATGGTCCGCCTCGCCCGGGGTGACTGGATGCTGCCCACCGGAACGGAGGCGCTGGCCGACCCGTCGCTGCGCTCCGCCGAGCACGGCTGGGCCGTCGGCACCGCGCTCGCCGACGGGCTGCGGCCGGCGCCCGCCCAGACCGTGCGGGGCTACCCCGAGTGGAAGGACAAGGTGGCGACCCCGGCGTACCAGGAGTTCTACAGCGGCGCGATCGACACCGACGAGCTGAGCAAACGGCTGGTGGAGGACGGGAATCGGGTGCTGGCCCGCTACCAACGCTGATCCCGAGCTGATCCTGACACGAAAGAGGTTGCACGAGACGTATCGTCTCGTTTAGAGTCACCGGCATGACGGAATCCCCGCGTGCCCACATCGCCATGTTCTCCATCGCCGCCCACGGACATGTGAACCCGAGCCTCGACGTGATTCGTGAGCTCGTCGACCGTGGACACCGTGTCAGCTATGCCATCCCGGCCTCCTTCGCCGAGAAGGTCGCCGCCACCGGCGCCGAGCCGGTGATCTGGACCTCGACCCTGCCGACCGACGAGGACCCCGACGCCTGGGGCACCGAGCTGATCGACAACATCGAACCCTTCCTCGCCGACGCCGTCCAGGCCCTCCCGCAACTCGTGGAGGCCTTCGCGGGCGACGAGCCCGACCTCGTCCTGCACGACATCACCTCCTATCCCGCCCGCGTCCTCGCCCACCGCTGGGGCGTCCCCGCCGTCTCCCTCTGGCCCAACCTGGTCCCCTGGGAGGGGTACGAGAAGGAGGTCGGCGAGCCGATGACCGCCGAGCTGAAGCAGACCGAGCGCGGCAAGGCGTACTACGCCCGCTTCGACGACTGGCTCGCCGAGAACGGCCTCGGCCACGTCTCCAGCGACGACTTCGTCGCCCGCCCGCGCCGCGGCCTCGTCCTGATCCCCGAGGCGCTCCAGCCCAACGCGGACCGGGTGAACCGCGAGATGTACACCTTCGTCGGGGCCTGCCAGGGCGACCGCTCGGACCAGGGGGAGTGGCAGCGGCCCGCCGACGCCGAGAAGGTGCTGCTGGTCTCGCTGGGCTCTTCGTTCACCAAGCAGCCTGCCTTCTACCGGGAGTGCGTCGCGGCCTTCGGCGACCTGCCCGGCTGGCACGTGGTGCTCCAGATCGGCGCGCACGTCGACCCCGCCGAACTCGGCGACGTACCGGGCCAGGTGGAGGTGCGTGACTGGGTGCCGCAGCTGTCCGTCCTCAAGCAGGCCGACGCCTTCATCACCCACGCCGGCGCGGGCGGCAGCCAGGAAGGGCTCGCCACCGGCACCCCGATGGTCGCCGTACCGCAGGCAGTCGACCAGTTCGGCAACGCGGACATGCTCCAGTCGCTGGGCGTGGCCCGGCACCTCCCGATGGAGGAGGCCGACGCCGCGAGCCTGCGCGAGGCCGTGCTCGCTCTCGTGGGCGATCCCGAAGTTGCCGCCCGGTGCGCGCGGTTGAGCGAGCAGATGGCGCGGGAGGGCGGCACACCGAGGGCCGCCGACCTCATCGAGGCGGAGCTGTCGCGCTGAGCGGAGTCGCCTGACTGATATCCGGACGTTCTTCGTCCTGCCCCAGCCGCTGTGGCCAGCGGTTTCGTGGGGCGGGACGTCGTTGTTCCGGCTCCGTGAAGCCGAGGTGGCGCCGGGCTCGGTCGGCGCATCTGCACGCACGCCCTCGCGATTTCACACCCGGGGCCGGGTGTTCACCGCTCGTGCGCACACCTTCACGGCTCTTCACGTGTCTTCACGCATGGTCACTCCTGCCCCAGGGGGCCCGGGCGGGGTGCGGACGCCACCCGGGCGAGCGGTGCCCGGCCCTTCAAGTGCGGCTCTGAACAGGCGGAATGCAGGGCGGCGAGGTCCTGGCGGGAGGGCTCGTCACCGGCCGATCCGGGCGAGGCGGCAGCTCGCCCGCCCTCCGCGGGGGTTGTGACCAGCCATGGCCGATTTCTTATTACGAAACCTTGTTGAGCAAGTCACACCTCCATGAAGGTCTTGATCTGTGCTCGTCAATCGGTCAGGGTTTCGAGCCAGCCCCCGGAGATCTTCCGGCCGAGGGCCAATCCCCCCACAAAGACTGACGAGGAGACCCCTCTTCATGGCCAAGCACCAGCGCACCCGTCGCATCAAGCTCACCGCCGCGATCACCGCCGTGGCGGCCGCCGCCGGAGTCACCCTGCTCGGCACCTCGTTCGCGGGAGCCGCACCGGCTCCCATGGGCACGGTCTACGGCGCCGACGCCGCGACCGCGGTCTCCGGCAGCTACATCGTGATGCTGGACGAGAAGAAGGCCGACAAGTCCGAGCTCGCCAAGGAGTACGGCGGCAAGCTCAAGCGCGACTACAACTCCAGCATCAACGGCTTCTCCGCCAGCGGCCTTTCGGAGACCGAGGCCAAGCGCCTCGCCGCCGACCCGGCCGTCGCCAAGGTGGTGCAGAACAAGAAGTTCAGCATCAACGCGACCCAGGAGAACCCGCCGTCGTGGGGTCTGGACCGGATCGACCAGGCCGAGACCGCCGGCGACAAGGCGTACAACTACCCCGACGCCGCGGGCGAGGGCGTCACCGCGTACGTCATCGACACCGGTGTCCGCGTCACCCACGAGGACTTCGAGGGCCGCGCCACCTCCGGCTTCGACGCCGTCGACAACGACGACGACGCCGACGACGGCAACGGGCACGGCACCCACGTGGCGGGCACCATAGCCGGGGCCGCGCACGGCGTCGCCAAGAAGGCGAACATCGTGGGCGTCCGCGTCCTGGACGACAACGGCTCGGGCACCACCGAGCAGGTCATCGCCGGGATCGACTGGGTCGCCGCCAACGCCAAGGGCCCGTCCGTCGCCAACATGAGCCTCGGCGGCGGGGCCGACCCGGCGCTCGACGAGGCGGTCCAGAAGGCCATCGCCGCGGGCATCACCTTCGGCGTGGCCGCCGGCAACGAGTCCAGCGACGCCGGCCAGGGCTCGCCCGCCCGCGTCCCGGAGGCGATCACCGTCGCCTCGTCCACGGAGGCCGACGAGCAGTCGGACTTCTCCAACTTCGGCTCGGTCGTGGACATCTACGCCCCGGGCTCGGACATCACGTCCACCTGGAACGACAGCGACAGCGGCACCAACACCATCTCCGGTACGTCCATGGCCACCCCGCACGTCGTCGGTGCGGCCGCCGTCTACCTGGCGGGCCACCAGGACGCCACCCCGGAGGCCGTCGCCACGGCGCTCACCGAGGGAGCCACCCCGGACGCCATCAGCAACGCCACCGAGGGCACGGCGAACAAGCTCCTGAAGGTCGTCGAGTAGTACCCCGGTTGTGATCGGACGCCGGGCGGCGGGGGCACATGCCCACGC